>JBGPHB010000029.1:0-12705 GCA_041484155.1 Bryobacteraceae bacterium | reverse complement strand
CGTTTACAACACCCCGCAAGCCCTGCCCGTCAGGGCGGGGTTCAGTTGAGAAATGTAGAATCATGCCAATCGGCTCACCACCTGATAGATATGCTGCAAGGTGGCCCGGTCGTCTGCCGTGAACTGCCCGCTTTGCTCATCTGATTGCTTCTGCAGATCGGCGCGGACTACGCTCACGCCCATCAACCCGGCTTGCAGCTTCTCATTGGGCAACAGGTCGCGTACCGGCATCGGTCTCGGCGGACGCACATCGTTGAGACCCGTCGAAGCGGGCGGCGCCGGGACCCAAACCGGCTCACTCCCGGAAGTGTCCCATTGCCCCGGAGAGCCAACACCATTCGCATTGCGGTTCAGCAGCAGCGCCCCCACGCTCACGGGTTTCCCCTTGAACAGGAGGGCCCACAAGCGTCGCGGCTCATCCGGAGAATAAACGACCGGGAACACCGGAGTGACGCCTTCGTCCAGCAGCCCATCGCCGCCGAGGGTCGCGAGCAAGGCGCGTGCTTCCGACTCCAGGCTCAGATAGATGGGATTGATGCCCGAACCTGCCCGGGTGGTGGCCGTCGGAGCCACCACGTACGGCGGGTACGACACGGAGCCAGGCAGGTTCACCGTGCCTGCCTCTTGCGTCGCGATCGCCAATGGCTGGAGCATCCAATGACCGCTCTGGTCCATGCCAACGATCCTGTAGGTGACCATGCTTGCGCCGTCGACTGAGGAATCGAACCACGTCTTCTTGGGCCGGGAGGGGTCCCAGGGTGGCGCCTCCACGCCAAATGCCGTTCGGTAGGTATCGCGTGTGTAGCTCTTGAAAAGCGCCAATTCCTGGACGCCGTATACTTCCTGATTCGGTTGGGGCGGAATTACCGGCTGGCTGACGGGCGTGCTCATGGCAATATTTGCCTCCTGCCGAAATGATTGGCTGGAGCGCGCAATTCCGCGGCGTTGGGCTGGGCTATCTCACTGCCGCAAAGGGTGATCGCCGCCCGGGCGGGCGGTGATTGCCGGCTATGTCGTGACCGTATTCACGTACTTCATCGCCGGATTCTGGCCATTGGTCCCGAGAGCGAAGTCCGTGCTGACCATGATCGATCCCGGAGGCGGACTGGTGGGATCGTAGCTCTGCCGGCCAGGGAAGGTGATTCCAGGCCCCAATGGGAGGGAGTCCTGCATTCCCGATGGCACCCATGTATACCCGTCAATTTGCCGCTGGACCATCGTCGCCAGCGGATCCCAGCCCCACACCATGATTGGTACGTCGATGGTGTATCCCTGGGAAGCCAGCGCCTGTGCCGCCGCGCCCCGCGCGCTGTCAGGCAAATCCCGCAAAGCCTGTACGGCGGACGGCTGCATCGCCCAGTAGGCGTCATCCGGCGACATTTTGGACTTGTCGGCAACCACCTTCGGGTCAATGGCCAAACTGGGCGCGGCCGGCGCCAGCGAGGCTGCGGGCGACGACGACATGGGAGTAACGTTCGCCGTCGAAGGCGGGGTCCCAGGATTCTTTAACGTGACAATAAACTGTCTGCTGTCGGAATTCTGACTCTGCGGCTGCTTCTGGATGTCGATCTCCAGTTGACCAGTATTGCCGGATTTATCCAGATACCCTTCGATCGCCGTCAACAACTGCTGGGCGAAGGAATCCATTGATGCGGCAGGAGTTGTGGCGGTGAAACTGAGGCCCGCCGCTGCGTTTGCGGACTGAACGCCGTTTGTCGAACTAACCATGGCCCGTGTTGCCTCCGCCTCATCAAAGAGCAACTCAGAGACCAATCACTTCGCCGCGAAGCTGACCGAAATCGGGAATGTCTGGTTGAATGGCTCGATCGTGAGCCGTACTATCACCGGGGCCGGCTGATCATCGGCAGGTTGATAGCGCAGCTTCAGCACCGCATCCTCGCCCGCATTCACGCTGGTCTTGTCCAGCTCCGCGCTGAAACCCGGAGTTTTCGGTCCCGGATCCAGCACCACTTGAACCCATCCCTGAAAGCCGTTGTGGAACACCACTTGTTCGGATGAAGGCTTGTCCGTCGCCAGGGTAACTTGGGCTTTGTCCACGCTGGATTGCCGCATGATCTTCCGTGCCGCCTCCGCGATCGCCGCTTCGCTCAGGTCGGGGGGTGGGACCGCCCCGTTTGGGGTGGCAACGCGCGGCGCGTTCGAACTTCCATACGGCGTCAGCCGATCTAACTTCGGATCGTGGTAATACACCCACTTGCCGTCCTCGATCTTCCAGTTGGTGATCATCGGTACCGTTACCGATACCTCGGGGAACTGTGCCGACGGCCTCCATATTCGTTGGCAGGTCAACTGTACGGTGGCGTCGGCGAAGCTGTCCGAGTAAGTGATGGTATCGATCTTGAACGATTGCAACTTATTCTTTTGCGAGCCGAAGTAGTACTCTTTCGTATCTTCGGCCACCAATTCGTAGGCCTTGCGAAACGTCCCGTCTACATGACTCTGGAAGAATTCGCTCACGCGCGCGCGTAAAGCCTGGTCGACTTCAGCAGGGGGCGTCTGTGCGAAGGCGATGACCGGGAGCGCAAGAAAAGCGGCTCGGATCTTCATACATCCAGCTTACCAGCGATTGCCGTGAGATATGATAACGAATGGATCTTCAGGATCAGGAGGGCCGATATGGCAGCAGTTCAGTTTACGGTGAACGGGAAAGCACAGACGGTGGACGCAGCCCCCGCCATGCCCTTGTTGTGGGTCTTGCGCGACATGCTCGGCATGACCGGCACCAAGTTTGGCTGCGGCATGGCGCTGTGCGGAGCGTGCACCGTCCATATCAACGGAGAAGCCACTCGCTCTTGCGTGACGCCGATTTCTTCCGTTGCCGGCAAGAAGGTCACCACGATCGAAGGTCTCTCGGCCGATCGCAGCCATCCGGTGCAGCAAGCCTGGCTGGAAATAGACGTCCCACAATGCGGCTACTGCCAGTCGGGACAAATCATGCAGGCGGCCTCTCTCCTGGCAAAGAAGCCGCAGCCGAGCGAGGCTGATATCGACGAGGTCATGAAAGGCAACATTTGCCGGTGTGGGACCTACCAGGAAATCCGCCGTGCCATTCATCGCGCTGCCCAGTTGGGAGCCAAGGCATGACCACCAATCGCCGAAATTTCTTGCGGACCGGAGCCGCCGGGGCGGCTGGGCTGTGGGTCGGATTCTACCTGCCGGAGCGCTCCGAGCTGGCCGCGCAGTTCGGCCCTCCGGCGGCCATGAATCCGAACGCCTATATTCACATCGGCGCCGACGATATCGTGACGTTCATGATCGACAAGGGCGAGATGGGGCAGGGCACCGTGACCGCGTTGTCGCAGCTCCTGGCGGAGGAATTGGAGTGTGACTGGAAGAAGATACGCACCGAATTCGCGCCCGTCGACAAAACACTCTATGGCGCGTTTCAGGGCGTCGTAGGCAGCGCGAGCATCCGCAGTTCCTGGAACCAACTGCGCAAATCCGGAGCCGCCGCGCGTGAAATGCTGATCCAGGCCGCGGCACAGAAGTGGGCCGTCGAACCGTCCCAATGCCGTGCCGAAAACGGCGCCGTCGTCAACACCGCCAGCAAGGCTCGCGTGACCTATGGCAGTGTGGCGGAAGCGGCGGCGAAGCTGCCCATTCCCAAGAACCTCACGCTCAAGGATCCGAAGCAATTCCAAGTCATCGGGAAAGCCATCAAGCGTCTCGACACGCCCGCGAAAGTAAACGGCAGCGCGATGTTCGGAATCGACGTGCGCAGGCCGGGGATGCTCTACGCAGTGGTCGCGCGCAGCCCCGTTTTCGGCGGGAAGGTCGCCAGTTTCGATGCCACCAAGGCCAAAGCCGTGCCGGGCGTGAAGGACGTAGTTCAGATCTCGAGCGGCGTGGCCGTGGTCGCCACCGACACCTGGTCCGCACTGCAAGGTCGCAAGGCCCTCGAGGTCCAGTGGAACGAAGGCCCGACCGCCTCTGTGAACAGCGCGGGCATCAGCAAGCTCTACGCCGAGCGCGCCCAACAACCCGGCGCCGTGGCCCGCAAGGAAGGCGACGCGCAGGCCGGTTTGGCCGGCGCCGCGAAGAAAATCGAGGCGGTCTATGAAGTGCCGTTCCTGGCGCACGCCGCCATGGAGCCCCTCAATTGCGTCGCCGACGTTCGCAAGGACAGCTGCGAAGTCTGGGCCTCCACGCAGATGCAGACCATGTCGCACGACACCGCCGTCATGCTCACTGGCCTCAAGCCGGAAAAAGTCAAAGTCCACACGATGCTGATGGGCGGCGGCTTTGGGCGTCGCGGAGGAGTGGATTTCATCGGTGACGCGGTCGAGACATCGAAAGCGGTGGGCGCCCCAGTTAAAGTCACCTGGTCGCGCGAAGACGACATGCAGCACGATACCTACCGGCCGTCGTCCTACGCCAAATTTGCCGGGGGGCTCGATGCTCAAGGCTGGCCCGTAGCCTGGACCACGCACATCGCCTGCCCGTCCTTTGCCGGCTTGCGCAACGGCATAGATTTTGCCGCGGTGCAGGGTTTGGACGACTTGGTATACACCATTCCGAACATCATGGTGGATTACCGCGTCGCGGATGCCGGCATCCCGACGTTCTACTGGAGGTCGGTCGGCTATTCGCAGAATACGTTCTTCGCGGAAAGCTTTTTCGATGAGCTGGTCGCGGCGGGGGGCAAGGATCCGGTGGAATCGCGCCGCCGGCTGCTCGGGAAGCATCCCCGGTTGCTCGCGGTGCTGAATCTGGCGGCCGAGAAAGCGGAATGGGGCAAGCCGCTCCCGGCGGGGCGATTCCGGGGCGTGGCGTTGACCAATAACGTCGGCAGCTTTACCGCGCAGATCGCCGAAGTCTCGGTGAACCCGCAGCGTAAGGTGCGCGTGCATCGGGTGGTTTGCGCCGTCGATTGCGGACAGGTGGTGAATCCGGGCATCGTGACGCAACAGATGCAAAGCTCGATAGTGTACGGACTGACGGCGGCATTGAAGGGTGGGATCACTATCGACCGCGGACGTGTGCAGCAGGCAAATTTCGACAGGTACGATCCCCTGCGCATCGATGAGATGCCGGTGGTCGAAGTTCACCTGATGCCGAGCGAGGCGCCACCCAGCGGCATTGGCGAAGCCGGCTTACCGCCGATCGCGCCCGCGGTGGCGAACGCGGTTTTCGCCGCTACCGGTAAACGGATTCGTCACTTGCCGATTCGCGCGGAAGACCTGGCCTGAGCGGCTACTTCAGGACGCCAATCAATTTCCAGAAAAGAACTGAGACGGCCAGCGAAATCAGCGCAAACACAGCGTAAGCGTGGGCTAAGCGCACCCGCTGCCCGCTGGTGCACGCTTGATTCCCCGTGAGCCCCTCGCCCATGGCGAGCCAGAAGTTCTGATACAACATCCAGAACGGCGCCGAAGCCACCATCAGGGCTCCCATCAGCACCAAGGGCGGTATGCCCGCGGCGCTGGTCACGTCTACCACGGACAGGAACAGCACGGCAATGGCAATGAAGCTCGACGGGTCGAGAAAGCGGAAGACGAGCATGGCGACTGCCATGACCATGACGAGAATCACTGTGTTGAAGGTAAGGTGCTGGACGATGGGGACAAAATAGCCGGCGAGCCAGTCGGTGACTTTGTAGTCCTGAATGACGTTTGCTAAACCGAATACGCCGCCTATGAAGAGCAGCAGCGTCCAGGAGACCCCGGTGCCAATATCCTCGTCGCGCAAGATTCCCGCCAGGGCAAACACAGCCACCGCCACCATACCGATGAAGAAGTCGGGTAGTTGATGGAGGCGGCCCCGCGTGGTCCAGAAAACGATCGAGATGACCACCATGATTGCGGTGATCAACTCATGTTTCTTGAAGGAGCCGAGAGCTTTCAGCCGATCTTTGGCGAAGGAGTGCGACGCCTTTAACGGGGCCTCCGGCCGCAGCACCAGTTGATTTCCTATGACGATCAACACGCACAAAAGCAGCGTCGGGAACGTGATGACTTGCGCGTAGCTGAGCCAGCTCAGAGGAAGATGCTTGGTTTCAAACGACTGGGCCACGACCGGCCCCGCCAGCGATCCGTACAGAAACGCAATTCCAGGGACCACGGCCATTTCCACGGTGGTTAGCACGATGAGAGCGGCGCCCCGGCTGCGATTCGGCAGCCCGAGCGACTGTGCCAAAGCCCAGGCGATCGGCGTCATGATGGCGGTGCGGACAGTCATCGACGGAATCCCCAGCGCCAGCACAAACCCGATCGCGAAGAACGCACTGAGAATGCCCGAATAGGTCCCCGGGAACAGCGAAAGAATGTAATACGAAAGCCGCTCCGCCAGCCCCGTTTTCTTCATCGCAAAGCCGTAGAACAGCACCGTGAGAAGCGTCCAGAAAGCCCCGCCGCCGAATCCGCTAACGGCACGCGGCACGGGAATCCCCGCGGCAATCAGCAAGCCCATCATCAGGATGGAGGCCACCCCATTGTTGATTGCCTGGCTCGCCCACAGAACAATGGTGAACGCCGTGATCGCGAGCACCAAGTGCGCCGCACGCGTGAGGCCCTGCGGCGTTGGCAACGCCGCGATCCCGATACCCACGATAACGGCGATCGCCAGCCAGACCCATTTCGAAGTCGACACTCCGGTTGCGGAGGGTGCGGTGACGGTAGCGCTCATAGGTCCCGGATACGCATAGTATCATACCTCGACAAACCGCTCCGTCAGAACAAGAAAGAACAAGAAAGTGTGAAAAAACTAGCTGGCAGGCGAAACCGCCTGCCCCACTCCTTCGCACAACATTGAGGGGCAAGGTGGGGCAGACGGTTTCGTCTGCCGAGTCAGTAACTCTAACCGTCGCGGCCCAGTGCAAATTGCCGATACCGAACCGCGACCGTCAGGGAGCGGGCGATAGCCTTTGACACGGTGTTTCCAGGCGGCTAAACTATTAACGGATTAGCTAAGGTAAAGGAGTGCGTATGGCGGATGCTAAGGTTCAGTTGTGCTTAGGCGTGCTAACGTTCGGGGCTCTCGTGACGCTGTCAGGCCCGTCAATTGCCGCGGACCTCTCGGACCCGGCCACCAGGCCGGTCACGTTCACTCGGGACGTCGCCCCGATCCTGCAGGAACGCTGCCAGGAATGCCATCGAAAAGGATCGATGGCGCCCATGTCGCTGGTCACCTATGACGAGGCCCGTCCGTGGGCGAAAGCCATCCGCCAGCGTGTGATCACGCGGCAGATGCCGCCGTGGCACATCGATCGAGCCGTCGGAGTCCAGAAGTTCAAGAACGACATGTCGCTGACCGACGGCCAGATCGACACCATCGTCCGATGGGTGGACTCCGGCGCGCCGGCCGGAGATCCCAAGGACATGCCCGCTCCCAAGCAGTGGCCCGTCGGGAACGAGTGGAAAGCGGCGAAGGATTGGGGTGCGCCGGATTTGGTGATCAAGTCGGAACCTTACACGATGGCGGCCCATCACCAGGATGTGTGGTGGAGGCCGGTTTCGAATGTCCCACTGACCGAGCCTCGATGGGTGCGCGCGGTTGAGATGCGGCCGGGAACCGTCGCCGGGCGCAAGATCACTCATCATGCCGTGGTCTACCTGGTGCAGGATGATCCGGACAGTTTCGGGCCGGCCGGCGATACCGGCCTGCGCGGGCGCGCGATGTTGATGGAGTGGGCCATCGGCAAGGGCTATGACCTTTACCGTCCGGACTCGGGCAAATTGATGCTGCCTGGTTCCCAGATTTCCTGGGACGTCCACATTCACGCCGTCGGTGAAGAGATTCGGGACGATGTCGAACTCGGAATATGGCTTTACCCCAAGGGCCAGGAGCCCAAGCACCGGACCTATTTGACCGGGTTTCAAGCCTTGCGGGGGTTTCAAGGCTCGGCGGATTCTCAAGTCAGAGGCGGCCGAAACATCGATCTTCCGCCCAACACGATTTCTCACTCTGATAACTACACCGTGCTGAAGCAGGCCGCGCAACTCGAGAATTTCCAGCCGCACATGCATCTGCGTGGCAAGGCCATGTCGGTCGAAGCGATCCTGCCGGACGGGACCGTTCAAATGGTGAGCTACGTCCCCAATTTCAACTTCAATTGGATGACCAATTATATTTACGCGGACGACGCCGCGCCGGTGTTTCCCAAGGGCACTATGATCCATGTCAGTGCCTGGTACGACAACACCACGGCGAACCCCAACAATCCCGATCCGGACCAGTGGGTCGGCTTCGGCGACCGGACCGTTGACGAAATGGGGCACGCATGGATGAATGTGACCTATCTGAGCGATGAGGAATACAGCGCCTGGGCGGCACAGCACAAGCAGAAGAAGCTGCAGGCGGCCGACACTTCACCTCGACGCTAAGAGCCGGGCAAATGGGAAGATTGCGCTGCGCGGTTCTGGTCGCAAGCGGTATGCTCCTGCGGGGGCAATCGTTGCCGCCGGAGCCTTCCCGCGAATCCGGTGCAAGCGTTACGGGCGCCTTTGAAGGCTGGTTCAAGAATCCCGACGGAACCTTCAGCCTCCTTCTGGGCTACTACAACCGGAATCAGAAACAGGAACTGGACTTGCCCGTCGGTCCGAATAACCGGATTGAACCCGGCGGGCCCGACCGGGGCCAGCCCACGCACTTCATGCCTGGCAGGGGCTGGGGTTTGTTCGCCGTGAAGGTGCCGGCCGACTTTGGAGAAAGCAAGATCACCTGGACGATTGTTGCCAACGGCAAGACTATGGTGATTCCGGCAGGCCTGAAGCCGGATTACGAAATCTCGCCCTTCATAGAAGCGGCCGTGGGAAATACACCGCCCTTGCTGAGCTTCGAAGAGAAAGGGCCCTCGGTACAGGGTCCACAAGGACTAAGCACCGAGCGCACGGCGAAGTTGGGGAATCCGCTCACGCTGACCGTATGGGTTGCCGACGACGCTAAGCTGACGACCTCGTCCGGCGCCCGCCCAAGAAATCTTGGGGCTCCGGTGACCTTGAAGTGGACCAAGTACCGCGGACCGGGCAATGTGACATTCGCCAAGGACCGGCCCGAAGCCGAACCAGGCACAGCCGCGGCCCGATTCAGTGGGAAGGCGACGACCTCTGCCACGTTCAGTGAACCTGGGGAGTACGTGCTGCACGTGGTGGCCAACGATTATTCCGGCGAAGGCGGCGGCGGGTTCCAGTGCTGCTGGACCAACGGTCAAGTGAAGGTATCAGTCGCTCCATAACTAGCAAAGGTGTGAAGAATTGTTTTCTCAAACCGCTCCGTCAGAAGGTGTGAAAAAATCGCGTTGATCACCCACACGGCAGGCGAAACCGCCTGCCCCACCTTGCGCGCCAATGCTTTACCAAGGGGTGCGGCAGGCGGTTTCGCCTGCCAGCCGATTTTTTCATACGTTCTAATGGAGCGTTTGACCAAGTCGTTCAAAGCCAGCCTTGAGCGCACCAAGTCGCGCCTGAACTGGGTGATTGTTCGCGTCCCGTTGGATGTCCCGAAGATCTGGGGAAAACGCGGTCAACTGAGGGTGAGGGGCGATATCAACGGCTTCGCTTTTCGCACGTCGCTTTTTCCGACGGGCACGGGCGATCACGTGCTGCTGGTGAACAAGCGGATGCAGGCCGCCGCCAAAGTCCAAGTCGGCATGGTTGCGCAGTTCCGGCTGGAGCCCGACACCGAAGTACGCAGCGTACCTGTGCCCGCGGAGCTACTAAGCATTCTCTCGGAAGACCGCTCGCTGCGCCGTTGGTTTGATCGATTGAACCCCTCTACGCGCAAATGGGTCACGGACTCGATTACCGAAGTGAAGAGCGCCGAAGCCCGTGTGCGCCGCGCTGAGCAAATTGCCGAACGTCTGCTGGCCACGATGGAAGCGGAACGAGAACTGCCGCCGATTCTTCGGCTGGCCTTCGCGAGCGATCCGCGCGCTCAGGAAGGGTGGAAGCGCATGTCGCCGTCACATCGGCGGATGCAGTTGCTGGGTATCTTCGCTTACCGCAATCCCGAAGCACGTGCCCGCCGGATCGCGAAGGCCCTTCAAAACGCGCACAAGTTCGCCGAGAAAACAGGTTGCTAACCGCCGCTCCAGGCGGGTTTCACAACCCGCCGACCACAGGCTGAAGGCCTGTGCCACAGAGCATCAACAAGTTGCTCATGCCAGTGGCACAGGCCTTCAGCCTGTGAAGCCCCGCCCGTTAGGGCGGGGTAAGGCGGGTATCCTGCCTTACAAAGGATGCTTCGCGATAACCTCGTCAATCCTCTTGACCTTTCCGTCCGCGAACGTGAACCACTGGACCACCCGGAAGCGATAGTCACTTCCATCCAGTTTGAACACGCCACTCTCGTGGAACAGGACCGCGATGGAATCGCCTTGCGAAATCATACTCTCGATTTCAGGCTTCTGGCTGGATAATTGTCCGAAGTTGGCTCTTGCCGCTTCCACCACCGGCTTGCGTCCCCGCCAGTTTCCATCCATCGTGCCGATTCCGCGCACGTCCAGCTCGACGTCATCCGTAAAGTACGCCCCGAGAGCTTCAAAATCGCCGCGAATGACGGCTTCATAGGTCGCCAGCAACGTGGCGTAATTCCCATCGATGGCTTCGGGTCGCCGTAGCGCATCGAGAAACCTGGCGGTGTATTGCGGGTCCATCAGTCCTTCTCCTCTTCCCGAGACAAGTCTACACCCGATGCCGGCCCGGTTTCGTGGTGTTATAGTGGACTCCTATGAGCATCAGAAATCTCTTCGCTCTTGCGGTTTTCGCTGTGGCTCCTTTGCCGGCGCAGCTAACTTCCCCGAACAGTTCTGGCGCCGCTATCGGACACGTTCACCTCAACGTGAAGGACATCGACGCGCAGCTGCGCTTCTGGACCCAGGCCGGCGGCACGCCGGTCAACAACGAGAAGCTCCAGATGGTGCAGTTCCCGGGAATCTACGTCATCCTGCGCAAGCAGGATTCGACCGGCGGCTCGGCCGGCACGGTGGTCAACCACTTCGGGTTGCACGTGAAGAACCTTGATGAATGGCTCCCCAAATGGAAGGCCGCGGGCCTGACCATCGAGCCGGGGAACAATCCCAAGCAGATGTATCTGATCGCGCCCGACGCCATTCGCGTGGAGATCATCGAGAACCCGGCGATTTCGGGTCCCGTCGCGATGCACCACATTCATCTGTGGCTGCCGGATCCAGTCGCGGCGCAGGCATGGTACGTCAAGAACTTCGGCGCAGTCGCGGGCAAGCGCAACAACTTCGAGACGGCTAATGTCCCCGGCGCCGAGATCGCGTTCGCCAAGAACGATGCGCAGTCGCCCACGAAGGGCCGGTCGATCGATCACATCGGGTTTGAGGTGAAGAATATCGACCAGTTCGTGAGGAAGCTGGCGGACGCGGGGATTCAGACCGAAGCTCCGATCCGGAACAGCGCCAACGCCTCCAAGCTCAGGATCGCCTACATCATGGATCCTTGGGGTACTTACATCGAGTTGACTGAGGGTTTGACGCCGGCGCAATCAGCGAGCCGGTAGGTCGCGGAAACCCCGCCCTGACGGGCAGGGCTTGCCGGGGTGTTGCGGATGCACGACAAGCCCCGCCCGTCAGGGCGGGGTTCCAACGACGCGAGAATCTAGACAATATGCAGTAACTTTGCAGCGGTCCCGCCCAGAATCGCCTGCCGGTCGGCGACGCTCAGGCCGGGTGTAGCCAGGATATGATCCACTGACGTGCTGGTCCACGGATAAGGGTAGTCCGTCCCCATCATGATCTGGCCGACGCCGCATTCCGCGATCATATGGCGGAGGGCTTCCGGCGTGAAGACCAGCGAATCGAAATACAACTGCCGCAGATATTCGGTGGGATGTTTCTTGAGCGGCGTCTTGTTGCAGTTGTTGGGGAATGTTACGCAGCCATGATCCGACCGGTCGGCGTAGGACGGCAGGTAGCCGCCGCCATGGGCCGCGCAGATCTTGAGCCCGGGAAAGCGATCCAGCGTCCCCTCGAAAATCAGATGGGAGAGCGCGATGGTGGTTTCCAGCGGATTGCCGATCACGTTGGTGAGCATGCCGTTCCCTTGCAGCCGCTTCTGAAGCTCCGGGACGCCCTGTGGGTGGATGAAAATCAAGGCCCCGAGTTCTTCCGCCTTCGCCCAAAAGGGATAAAACCGGGGCGAGGACAGCTCTTCGCCGTTGATGATTGCCCCCAGCGAGCCGCCGCGCAACCCCAGCTTCTTGATGCCATCCTCCAACTGCTCGGCCGCCAAATCGGGATGCTGCAACGCCACGGTTGCGAAGGCCACAAACCGGTCCGGCTGCGCCGCGCACAGCTCGGCAAGCTTTTCATTCTGAATCTTGACGATCTGGCGAGCCAGGTCGCGCTCGGCCGCGTACCAATAGGGATTGATGCTGAGGGCTTCAACGTCGATGCCCTGTTCGTCCATCATCCGCAAGCGTTCCGGACCCATGAGCAGGGGGCCGGGGGGCGCAGCGGCTTGTCCGCCCATCAAGGCCGTGGCTTCGGGTACGGTGCAGTGCGCGTGGACGTCCACCGTCTTCACGCGGCGGCCGCCCACCGTCACCCGCCGGCGTCCTGAAGTCTTGCCGGACTGGGCGGCAGCCGTGAGACCACAGCCGCAAAAGGCGATTCCACCGGCGATATCCTTGAAGAACTCACGTCGATTTTGCATGCGGCCCTCTAAGCCCGCTCCCTCACGGTCGCGGTTCGGTGTCACCGATGTACCCGGCCGGACATGT
>JBGPHB010000028.1:0-12773 GCA_041484155.1 Bryobacteraceae bacterium | reverse complement strand
GTCGCCTGGGCGGACAACGGGGCTCCGGAAGGCGACAAGAAGGACGCGCCCGGGCCGCTGACGTTCCAAGACGGATGGAATATCAAACCGGACATGGTCATCGAGATGACCAAGGACTTCCAGTTGCAGGCAACCGGCACCATCGATTACCAGTTCATCCTGGTCAAAGGCAATTTCCCCGAAGACATCTGGGTCCGGCAAGCCGAGATGCGTCCGGGCAATCCGAAAGCGCTGCACCACGGAAAAGTTTGGGTCCGGCCGCCCGGATCGCACTGGATGGAGAATGCAGTGCCCGGCGAAGCCTATTCGAGCGGCATGGGAAGGAACCAGATCGCGGAAGGAAACGACATCCTGGGCAAGTTCAATCCCGGACTCGGCGCGCAAAGCTTCGAGATCGGCGGTTCGGCAAAGTTCGTGCCGAAGGGCTCGGACCTGGTGTTCGAGATGCACTACACCGCCACCGGCGAGCCGGCCGCCGACAGGTCCAGGCTGGGACTGGTGCTGGCGAAAAACACTCCTGCGAAGCGTTACTTTCTTTCAGCCGGGCCCACGGCCCACAATCTGGTGATCCCCGCCGGGGACGGCAACGCGGAGGTGGTGAGCGAAGTCACGGTGGGTGCGAACGGGGTGAACCTGGTGTACGCACAGCCCCACATGCACCTGCGAGGGAAGGACTTCGAACTGCGCGCGATTTATCCGACGGGTGAATCCGAAACGCTGTTCAAGGGGAAATTCGACTTCGAGTGGCAACTCGGGTACAATTTCGCGAAGCCGATTCCGTTACCCAAGGGCACTCGCCTGATCGGTGTCTCTCATCTGGACAACTCGCTGAACAACCCCTTCAATCCGGACCCGTCGAAAGAGGTGGTCTGGGGACCTCAGAATTGGGATGAGATGAGCAACTGTTTCGTCGGCCTGACGTTCGATGTCAAGACGGATGCGGAGAGGGTGTTCCGTTTGTCCGGTCCGAGCCTTCTGCCCCGTGGCCAGTCCGGGCCGACGCTCGCGGCATTGGAACTTTCAGCGCGGTAGCGCCCGAATTACCGGCGACAGAAAGACGATCGAGGCCGCCAGCGCGGGACTTCTAATCATGTCTGAGAGCAACAAGAGGATCAACGCGCATCGCGCGGCGTGCCGGAATCAGACAACCCAGGGTAGCGGACAAGACCAACACGGCGGATGCGACCACATATGCGATCGGGTCAGCCGGTGAAACCTGGACGAGCTGGGATTTCAGGATGGGCGTGACAGCGAACGCCGCTGCGAGTCCGATTGTCAGGCCAATTCCCAACTGAAGCATTCCCTGCATGAACAC
This sequence comes from Bryobacteraceae bacterium, assembly GCA_041484155.1. Taxonomy (GTDB): domain Bacteria; phylum Acidobacteriota; class Terriglobia; order Bryobacterales; family Bryobacteraceae; genus Palsa-187. Next base: position 11,458 of record JBGPHB010000028.1, on the reverse strand, counting down.
GAGTTTGAGAATATCGCGTGCCGTTCCGCCAACAGCCATCCGGATTCCAATCTCCTGCGTGCGCTGGCTCACCGAATGCGCGATCACCGCATACAGACCGACCGAAGCAAGCAGGAGCGCAATCGCTGCAAAAATCAGGAACAGAACTGCAGTGAATCCTTTGTACTGAAGTGCCGGCGCAAATCGCTCAGCCAGAGGAGCCGGGCCGAACGAAATGGGTAGTTCGGAATCCAGCGCCTGGACCTCACGCCGAAAGGCAGTAGCGAGGCCGCCGGGAGGGACTCGAGTTCGGGCGATCACCCACATGCCCCCTGCCGGCTGTTGACGGTAGGGCAGGTAAGCCACAGGATCGAACTCGTGCCGAGTGGCGCCATTCTGAGCAATATTCGGCGCAATGCCAACGACGGTCAGCCACGCTTCGGGCGTCGTTCCCCTGAATAACCGAAGACGTTTCCCCAACGGGTTCTCCCCCGGCCAATACTGGCTCGCGAACCGCTGGTTCACGATCACCACCGGAACTCCCGAAGCTCTATCTGCATCGTTAAACTCACGGCCGGAGAGCACCGCCGTTCCCAGCGTCCGGAAGTAGGCCGGGCTGATGACCAACCGCGTAACCCGTGGGCAGCGCTGCTCATTTAGGGGCGGAGCGCCGGCAAGCTCGTACGGAACCGACAGTGCGCTCTGCCCCGGATTGAAGTCGGTGATTGCCATGGATTCCACACCTGGGATCGCCTGCAGACGTGTTTCGAGACGGTCGTAGAACGATGTCTGCGCTTCGGCGCCGGGATACCTGAGCTTCGGCAGACTCATGAGGGCTGTGAGGATGTTTTCTGTCTTAAAGCCCAGGTCCGCTGTATAGACGTTCAGAAAGCTGCGGATCATCACCCCCGCCCCCGCAAGCAGCACAACGGCAAGCGCCATTTCTCCGATCACAAGCAGGGCGGATAGATGCTTTCCACGCCCTCCGCCGGTGGCGCCACGGCCGCCATCCTTCAGCGTGGTGTTGACGTCGAACTTCGAGAGCCGGAGCGCTGGCGCAAGCCCGAACAGGATTCCCGTTCCTATTGAGATCGCTACGAGGTAGGCGAAAACGCGGTAGTCCATGGAATAGTCCAAGATATGGTCGAACCAGTCGCCGGCGGTCTCATCAGATATGCTTGCCCCATTCGCAGCCAGAGCGTAAATACGCACGCCCCATTTGGCAATCCACCAGCCGAGGAAGCCGCCCAGGCCCGATAGCATCATGCTCTCTATGAGGAGTTGCCGGATGATCCTCCACCGCCCCGCACCGAGTGCGATGCGGACGGAAATCTCGCGGGACCTGCCCATCGCGCGGGCAAGCAGGAGATTCGCCAGATTGGCGCAAGCGATCAGCAGCACAAAACCAACCGCGCCCCACATGGCCTGGTAGATTATGGTCGCGTTGGAGCCGATGAAGAACTCCCGGAAATTCCGTACTTCGGGCAGGAAACCCTGATTGGTTCGCGGGTAGGCGCTCGCCAGCCGCTTTCCGATGGGTTCCATTTCCGCGCGGGCGCTCTCGATTGTGACGCCCTCGGCCAGGCGGCCGAAGACGAACCACGTCTCGTGGTTGTCCCGCCTTCGGACATCGGGGGTCGGCACCAGTGGCACCCATAGATCCTGGTTCTGCGGGAAGGAAAAGCCGCGAGGCATCACTCCGATCACCGTCGTCGGGGCGCCATTGAGCCGCACCGTCCGGCCGATAATTGCTGGATCCTTTCCGAACCGGCGTTCCCAGAAGCCGTAGCGCAGGATCACAACCGGAGCGGCGCCGGGTGACTCATCGGACGGCCCGAAATCCCGCCCGAGAATGGGCTTCTGACCAATCAATTTGAAGGTTTCGGCACTGACTTCGGTCACTGTGTATCGTTGGGGAAAGGCGCTTTGATCGCTGAAGGTTATTCCCAAACCGTGGACCAGAGCCATCCCCTCGAACGACTTGGCCTGAGCCCGCCAGTCCTCAAAATCGGGATAGGAGACACAACAGCCCCGACTTGTGGTCATGTACAGAATGCGATCGTTCCTATGAACCAGTGGGAATCCCTTAAACAGCGTAGCGTTGGTCACTGTGAAGACCGTGGCATTGACGCCGATGCCCAGAGCAAGCGTTGCGATGGCCACCGCCGTGAATCCCCGGTTTTTCCACAACATCCGTGTGCCGAAGCGCACATCCTGCACCAGTTGTCCGGCAGCCGTCCATCCCCACATCTCTCGAGTGTTCTCCTTAAGCAGCCCGATATTTCCCAGGTCGCGGTGCGCAGCCCGTCTGGCCTCTTCCGTTGCCATCCCTTGCGCCCGGCGCTGTTCGGCTTCCTCCTCGAGATGGAACTGCAGTTCCTCCTGGAGCTCATCTTCTTTTCGACGGTGTCGTGAGAGCCAACTCAACTTGCGAAAGAAAGAGGTCATTGCGCCTCCTGATCGAGTGGGTTCAAGATCAATTCCATGGCGCGAGAGAACGTCTGCCATTTCGATTGTTCAATACTGAGCTGTTTTCGCCCGAGAGAGGTGAGGCGATAATATTTCGCACGTTTGGCTTTGTCGGATAGCTCCCAAGACGCGGCGATCCAGCCTTTCGCCTCCAGCCGATGGAGGGCCGGGTACAAAGAACCGGTCTCGACCTGAAGCAAGTCTTCTGAAGTCCGTTGAATGTGTTTGGCGATCGCGTGTCCATGGGAGGGCCGCGCCACCAGCGTTCGAAGGATTAGGACGTCCAGCGTGCCTTGCAGAAGTTCGATCCGAGCGGGCCCATGTGCCATTGTGTAGTCATTCTACCGGCCCTTCTGTAGATTGTCTACTATATTGGAAATCACTGCACATCTGCCCCGCCCTGAGAAGCTGTAAGGAATTGTCCCCGGTTTGGACCTCTCCACCCGCTCCCTTACGGTCGCGGTTCGGTAAGCGGCTGATTGCGCAGGGTGCCGATACCGAACCGCGACAGTAATGGAGCGGGCTCTGAGCTGAGAAAGTGTGGAAAAATCAGCTGGCAGGCGAAACCGCCTGCCCCACACCTTCGCAAAACATTGAGGGCAAGGTGGGGCAGACGGTTTCGTCTGCCGTCTCGGGAAATGGACAAAGTCGAGCTGACGGAGTTGAAGCTTACAACCCGAGGTAACTAACGGTCGCTATATCCGTGGCCGTCTTTCCGGTGGCGTCCGTGACGGTCAGCAGGAACGAGTATGTTCCGGCGGTCACGCCAAAGTGAACGGTCGGAGTGGCGGTGTTTGCGCCGGTGATCGTAATCCCCGTGGCCGGGCTTCCCGGCGCCAAGGCCCACTGGTAGGCCAGCGGCTTATCGGCGGTGGTGGATGCGCTGCCGTCGAGCTGAAACTGATTCTGAGAAACCGTAGCGCTCTTCGGGTTAGCCACTGCCGTGGTCGTGACCGTGGGCGAGGGGCTGCCGGCGCTCACCGTGCTGGTCACCGTTCCCGTGGTTGGATCGAGCAGCACCGCCTTCGCCGCGCTTCCACTGAAATTGAACATCCCCAGGAGCGATCCGGCAATGGCGTCCGTCGAGTTGTCGCCGATCTGGCCCAGCTTCCAGTTGTCCTCGATAAACCGCAAGATCGAGGACTGATCGGTAACCGCGTGATCCACGTAGTTGACCTTCGCGTAGGGAGAGACCACGAGAAGCGGAAGGCGCGGGCCGTACCCGCAGCGGCCCTGGTAGATTACGCCGGCGCCGGAGCCACAGGATCCGGGACCCGTGAGATTGTCATCCGATGTGCTCGACTGATTGACCACCGGACCGATTACGTGGTCGTACCAGCCGTCAGAATCGTCATAGGCGATGATAATAGCCGTGCTGCTCCAGAAGGGCGATTGCATGAGCGTGTTGATGGTATTGACCAGGAAAGTCTGCTCATCCAGCGGATCGGAATAGCCGGCGTGCCCGTCTTGATAAGCGGCAGCCTTGAGATAGCTGACCGCGGGCAGATTGCCGGCGCTCAAGGCGCTGAAAAAATCGCTCAGGTCATATTGGTGATTCGCCTGGTCCGTCTGGCCGATCCCTTGGACCGACGCCGGGGGCAGATGGTGCGGATTGGCCGACTGCGGATAATACTGGAAGGGTTCGTGGTGCGGAATGTAGTCCGTCCCGGCCGAGGCGCCCGAAATATTGTTGTGCGTGGTGGCGCACACGGCAGTACCGTCGGCGTTTCGGGAGCTCGGTTTGAAGCCGCCCTGGAACCATCCCCATGTAAGCTTCTGTGCGTTCAAAAGGTCACCTACATTCTTGCCGGCCATGGAGATGAGGGTCTTCGTGGGAAGCGTACAGTCGTCGAGCGCCACCGCCGGTCTGGGATCTCCAATCACGGATCCGGCCGACACATTGCCGGCGGGGCTTCCCGAAGTCACGGTCGCACCGTGCGTCTGGCCCGCGACCAGGTTCAAGGCGCCGGGCGTGGACGGCCCGAATGTAGTGCCGAACGAGTTATCGCTCATCGCGAAATTCTGAGCGTAGTTCCACAACGCCGTGACGGTGTTGCCGTCGTAGTAGGACATCACGATCGTCTTTCCGTATCCGTTGATGTCGCAGCTTGCGCTTGAAGATCCGACGCCCTCAACGAATTTGTTCATCAAGCCGCTATTGACGGCTTTCTGCTGGTCAGCGTAGTTATGATCCTGGTCGCAAGTAATCGCCTGCGCGCGCGACAGGCGGAACGGCTGGGCCGAGTTGGGATTGTTTGTGAGCAGCCCTCCGCCCAGGAGCCCATTGACACTCGGCGTGTTGGGCGCCGCGTTGAAAATCGGTTCGACGAACGTCTTGTTGGACGCCAGAGGGTAGGTGCCAAAGTAGTGGTCGAACGAAACGTTCTCCTGGAAGATCACCACTACATGCTTAATCGGCGTGGTTTGTGCCCGCAAGGTTCCCGATAACCAAGCGGACAAAGCCACGCCGGCGCCGATCGCAAACACAGTTTTCATTCTCATAGGCCCTTTCGTCAAGAGCCAAGAGTCGCATCCGTGTGTTACGTCATGTTTGCGCGACGGTCAATTTTTGGTTTCGGGCGGCTCAGGACCGCTTGAGCCTAACCCCGCCGTTGGTGGTGCTGACATGAATCAGCGGACCACCAGATCCGAGATTGAAATCGAGGTTGCCCGTCTGAAGCTTTCCCTGCACCCCGATGAGAAAGTCCGAGTGAACCCCGCCGTTGACGGTTTCCGTCTGAATATGGGCTGAATACGATTCCGGCATGGCGATGGTCACGCCCCCGTTCTGGGTACTCACTTCGAGCTGGCGGCCCTCCCAACTGCTGCCTGCAAGCTCGACCTGAACGCCGCCATTCACGGTCGCGCCCCGGACGTCGCCGGCGATTCGCGCCAGGTGAATGCCCCCGTTGATTGCGTTAAATTCCATCCGTCCGCGCACGTCGGAGATGGTGACGCCACCGTTGAACGTCTTCAAAGTGATGTCGGTGTTCTGAGGGACGAAAATTTCGTAGCTCACGGCCCACCCGGCCTTGTTGAGCGGCTCAGGTCCGCTGGCGGTGACCTGCCCGGCGACGGCGTCAACCCGGACCTGTCCCGCGATCAGGCCGGCTTCAGCATCCGTCTCCGCCCAGGCGTCGACGCGCGCCCGCACCAGCACGTCATTGCGTAGCCAGCCTCTGACGGTCGCGCCTCCGTTACGGCCTGCGTCTATGCCGAGGCGGCCGCCTCCTGCGAGCGTCTGCTCGCGGATGTCGCAATGGCGCACGCGATCGCCTCGGCTGCGGTCCTCACAGGTCATCTTCTTGTCGCGATTATCCTGCATTTGGCCTTTCGCCGCGGAAACGGCCAGGGCAGTCACCACCAGGCATGTGAGTGTTAATTTCATGCCTGTATCTACCGGCTGCGGCGGGAAAGGTTACAAGAGCTATAATTGCAGCCATGATCACGGAATCCACCACCCGGCACATCGAGCCGGATATCACGGTTGTGGAGATTTCCGGGCGCCTCAACCTGGGCAATTCCCTGGTTTCTATTGAAAACTCGATCAAGCGCATGATCGAGCAGGGGACTCGCAAGCTGGTCATCGACCTCACCACTCTGAACTTCATCGACAGCTCCGGGATCGGGTTGCTGGTGAGCTGCGGCGGGCTGATGGAGAAGAGCGGCGGCCGGATGCGCATTGCGGGCGCTCACGGCGTGGTCGCGAAGGCTTTAGAGATGGTCCACTTGAACCGCATTACGCCGCTGGATGCGGACCTCGAATCAGCCTGCCGCCAACTGTAGGTTTTCAGATATTCGATGTGCTTTAGGACGACTCGGGGCGAGCCGTGGGGCAGCCAGTCATGGCGGCGAGCCGGCCTCCAGGCCGGCTTTCTTGTCGCAGCTGAAAAAAGCCGGCACGAAAGCCGGCTTGCCGGCAAGACTGCCCGCCCCACGTGCCTTGGATGTTTTTCTGTTGTTCAGGGCAAGTGAAGCTACATTCTTTGCTAGTTGGCGAACGGGTTTCCAGGTTACTTCCCGTCCACGGAGAACCCGAGTACCACATTGCCCGGCAGCCCACCCGCGAATCCGTAGCCGTTCGTGGTGACGACCATGCCGCCTGAGATCGCCGGACCGCCGCCGTCGAACGAGCCGCCCTTGCCGGGGACGCCATTCACCGTTTCAAAATCCCGCACGGCGTCGAAGTCCCAGACAATTTCGCCCGTCTTGGTCGAATACGCCCGCAGGCGCCCTCCGAACGATCCAGAAAAGGCGATCCCGGGCATGGCGGAAACCGCCGCCGGTTGTGGCTTGTTGCGGGCTCCGTCAGGCGCGGGCGTACCCCAGAGTTTCGCTCCCGTATCGATGCGCAGCGCATACAGTCCGGGCATGCCGGTCGGGGCCGTATCGCCCACCGCTATGTACGCGTTGAGCCCGTCGAAGGCCGCACCCCATTGGATGCCTCCGAAAAGCCCTCCGCCTTGCCCCACGCGCGTCTCCCACAAGACCTTTCCGCGCTGGTCCGGATCGAGCCCGTACACAACTCCCGATTTCTGCGTCGCCACCAGGATCTGCTTTCCTCCACCGACGGTGCGCAGGACCGGCGAGCTGCCGAAATCGTAGTCCGCACCCGGGTCCTCGGGACAGGTCGGTCCCTTCGGACAACCCGGGACCCAGTTGTCTTTGGGCGTCATTTGATTCTTCCAGAGCAGGCTCCCGGTTTCGAGATCGAAAGCCACCACCGAGTCGCTGGTGGGCACATCGATGCCAGTGTAAGAATTTCCTGTGGCTGCGTAGATCCGTTTGCGTTTTTCGTCGATGCTGGGTGCCGACCAAATGCCCGCTCCCGCCGGACCATACAGCGTCGTACCGTCGGGAGTGGTCTTGTACTGTTTCGCCGGATCGGGAATGGTGTAAGTCTTCCAGATAACGCGTCCGGTGTTCGCGTCGAGCGAGACCAGGCTGCCCCGAAACTTGCAGCATTCATACTTGGGCGTCATCGAGGCTAACTCTTCTCCGGATGCGACGGGTACGTACAAACGGCCCTTGTAAAACGTCGGCGATCCCGAGAGACGGGCCGTGGGATGTTCGTCCACCTTGACTTTCCACACGAGCTGTCCCGTGAGGGCATCGATGGCGTGTTCGGTGCCGTGAAAATCGCCGAAATAGGCGATCCATCGATTGCCCGAGCGAACCACGCTGATCGCCGTGCGCACGGCGCCCCCGGCTTCATAAACCCAGTAGACACAGCCGGTGGAAGCATCCAGCGAATACACAGCGCCCGAGGCGTAGCTTCCCACGAAGACGCGCCCGCCGACAATCACCGGTTGCGCTGCGTTCCGGGACTCGCCGGGGAGCCCGACGGCCCATTTCACTTTCAGTTTGGGAACGTCCTCGGCTCGCAGCCCGGGTTGCGGCTGGTAGCGCGAGTTCGAGTCCACACCCCACCCATTCCAATCGCCCGCGCCTGGCGAGAACGGCTTGGGATCGCCCGTACAGGTTGTGGCCGCCACTGCGGAAACCGCGAAGATAGCGAATAGGATTGAGCGCATGAGTGCCTGCGCGGCAGTGTAGCATAGTGGCCTAATGGGAACCCCGCCCTGACGGGCGGGGCTTTCGGGCGGCGTTGGCGGGCGCGTGAAAAAACTAAAGCCCCGCCCGTCAGGGCGGGGTCCGCCGGGCAGAAGCCCGGCTTGCAGCACGGAAGTGCTGCCCCACTTCGGGATAAGATGATACAGAGTGGGTGGAGGGAACATGCGAAATAAAGCCATGATCGCAGTTGGTCTACTGGCATCCTTAACAATCGCAACGCAGGCATTAGCTCAAGAGGGACATCCCCTGACCGGTTCATGGCACGGCGCCTGGAATCCGGCGCCCACCCAGCGGAACCCGGTGATGATGTACATGAAGTGGGACTCGAAGAATGTTGTTGGCGCCATCAATCCCGGCCCCAATGCGATTCCCTTGAAAGTCGCGACGCTCGACGCAAGCAATTGGACCGTTCATTTCGAGGCCGATACAAAAGACTCGTCGGGGAGTCCGGCTCACATCGTCATCGATGGCAAGATGGAAAACATCGGTTGGTACAACCGCACGGTCACGGGCACCTGGACTCAAGGCACGGCAAAAGGCGCCTTCAAGATGACCCGGGACTAGTGCGGATGTCCGGAAGAAGCGCAGTGTTGTTTTCGACGATGCTGTTGTTCGCAGCCGATCGGGCGCGGGCAGAGAAAGATAAGGCCAAGGAACTCTTCGAAGACGTCTGCACGTCTTGCCATACTCTGAGCCGCGTGAAGAGCCAGGAGTTGACGAGGGATGAGTGGCAGGGCCGCATTAAGGGCATGATTTCCGAAGGCGCCGCCCTGACGGACGAAGAGTTCTCCATGATCGTCGATTACCTCGCAAGAAACTTTGGGAAGAAAGAGGAGCAATGATACGCTGTGCGTTTTGGATATTGTTCCTGAGCCTGCCTGCGCTGGCGCATCACTCGTTTGCCGGGGAATATGACGACAAGAAGCCGGTCACGCTGAGGGGAACCGTTACGAAGTACGACTGGACCAATCCGCACGTCTACTTCTACCTCGACGAAAAAGACGGAACCAATTGGGCGCTCGAACTTGCCAGCCCGACTGAGCTCCGGGTGATTGGCTGGACCCGGGAGTCGCTGAAGGTGGGCGACACGGTCACCGTCGAGGGGAGCCTCGCCAGGGACGGCAGCAAACTGGCAAGCGGCAAGTCGGTAGTCGTGGCCGGCGGCAAGAAATTGTCTGCGGTGACGAATGTTGCACAGGCGCGTGGCGGGCAGCCGTCCAGGCCGGCTCCGCGATGGCCCGATGGCCATGTGAGATTGGGTCCCGTGCCCGGCGAACGGGGGTATTGGGCAAATCCCAGCGCCGGCGGGTTGGTGGAGAGCGCCGCCGGAAATATTCGGGTCAACGGCGATGGTCTCTTGCTCAACATCGCGGACGCGGCAAAGGTGGCTCCGTTCCAGCCATGGGCCAGGGGCCTTTACGAGTACCGGCAACGCACGCTGTTGAGAGACGATCCGATGGTGAGTTGCCTTCCGCCTGGTGGACCGCGGCAGTTTCAGGTTCCCTATGGGCTTCAGATCATCGAGGATCCGGACCGGAAACGCGTCTTTCTGATGTCGGGCGGTGGGAACCGCAATTGGCGTCTCATCAATTTGGATGGGCGCGCGCTGCCGCAGGGCGACGATGTCACTCCCACTTACTACGGATATTCCGGAGGCCGATGGGAAGGCGACACATTGGTCGTCAGTGCGGTCGGTTTCAACGAGAGGTTTTGGTTCACAAACGGCGGCCTTCCCCATACCGAGAGCCTGCACCTCACCGAACGCATTTCGCGTTCCGATTTCAACACGTTGAAATACGACGTGACCGTCGACGATCCCGGGGCGTATACCCGGCCCTGGTCCGGCGGCTGGACCCTGCAATGGGTTCCAAACGAGGACATCGGGGAGTATTTTTGCGATGATAACAACAGGGATCCGGCTCACATGGTGGGGAAATAAATAGGAGATATGGCGATGAGATACGGCGGGCTTGGTTGGTTGGCTCTGGGTGCGTTTCTGGCGTCTACGCCGGTGATGGCGCATCACTCTTTCTCCGCGGAGTACGACAGTAAGAAGCCCGTATCGCTCAAAGGAATTGTCACGAAGGTCGAGTGGATGAATCCCCACGTGTACTTCTTTCTCGATGTCAAGGACGAGAACGGGAACATCACGAACTGGGGTCTCGAAATGGGTCCTCCGAACGGACTCCAGCGAAGCGGCTGGACCAGGAACACCATGAAGGTCGGCGACGAAGTCACCGTGGAGGGAACTCTCGCCAAGGACGGCGCCAAACAGGCCAACGCCAGATCGGTAGTCATGACCAACACGGGGAAGAAACTGGGTGCGGGATCGAGCGAAGTGACGACCCCATGATGAAGTGCTTCTTGGCGGCCTTGTTACTCGTCACGCCGGTTCTTGCCCAGGCTCAGAACGGAACCGATTTGAACAGTGGTCGCCTGGCTGCGGGCCCGCGACGAAGGCCCAGGCCACCCGCCAGGCCCACTCCGCATTGGCCGGATGGCAGAGTGAACTTAGGTCCGCTCCCGGGAGAAAAGGGTGTCTGGGAGGGAAACGCGGGCTCGACTCTGGCGACAAATCTCAGGAACGGCATCGACAATCCCACGATGAACCTCCCGACGAATCTCAAGATCAGCGAGGTCCCTTTCCAGCCGTGGGCCAGAGCATTGTACGACTACCGCCAGGCTACCCTCACGAAGGACGATCCGCATGTGCGTTGCCACCCCTCCGGTGGGGCGCGGCTCTACCACACACCCTACGGATTCGAAATCCTGGACATGCCCGAACACAAGGTCATCTACATGGCAGCCGTGGGCGGTCCTCATAGCTGGCGCGTGATTTACATGGATGGGCGTCCGCATCCCCAGGATCTGGACCCCTCCTATTTTGGCCATTCGGTGGGCCACTTTGAGGGCGAGACTCTGGTCGTCGATTCGGTCGGTTTCAATGAAAAGTTCTGGCTGACGCGGGAAGGGATTCCGCACACCGAATTCCTCCATTTGACCGAACGCTTCACTCGCACCGATTACACCACCATGAAGTACGAGGCGACGGTGGACGATCCCGGCGCGTACACGAAGCCGTGGACCGGCGGTTGGCTCATTCAGTGGCAGCAGGACGAGGAACTGTACGAATACGTGTGCCAAGACAACAATCGCGACGCGGCCCACATGTTCGGCGGCGAGCGGTAGAACTTCTTGTAAGACGTTCTTGTACGGCGGCCCCCCCTCTCAGCCGCACCGTGGGGCGGCCAGTCTTGGCGGCGAGCCGGCCTTCAGGCTGGCTTTTCTTGTCACGACTCACTCCAAAAAAGCCGGCTCGCCGCCATGACTGGCTGCCCCACAGAGCAGCATAGCCGCAACCAAAGAGTTGTACCAGCGGAACCCCGCCCTGACGGGCGGGGCTTGCGGGGTGTTGTAAACGCACGACCAAGCCCCG
>JBGPHB010000027.1:0-12826 GCA_041484155.1 Bryobacteraceae bacterium | reverse complement strand
AGCTCAAGGAGGGAACCGACGTAAGCCGCATCGATCCGACTCTGCGGCTGGATGTTCTCGCCAAGCTCCGGAGTTTGCCGATGGAGGGAGGCGCGCGTAGTATCTTCGACGTTGGGCAGCCGCCGGCGCCACCGTTGCCGAAGGTGGCCGCGATCGTGCCGAAGCCCCAAGTGCCGGCGATCCCTAAGACAACGGACCCGCAGGCGAAACCGCCTGCGCCACCACCGCCGCCGATTCCGCTTAAGTTCTATGGGTATGCGAATACGCCGCGAAATGGGCCGAAACGTGCGTTTTTCCTGGACGGAGAGGATATCTTCGTGGCGGGAGAAAACGACCTGATTCGCAACCGCTACAAGATCATACGGATCGGAGTAAACTCGGCAGTAGTGGAAGACACCACCAACAAGAACCAGCAGACGCTGCCGCTGGTGGAGGAGCTGGCCGGATGACCAAAGCCCCTCCCTCCGGCGAACGCGGCTTTGCCCTGCTGATCGTGTTCCTGATGGCTGCGGCCATCGCCCTGATGCTGTACCAGCAGATTCCGCGCGTGGGGTTCGAGAGCCAGCGCGACAAAGAGGAAACGCTGATTGCGCGCGGCGAGCAGTACAAACGCGGGATCCAGCTCTATTTTCTGGAGTTCAAGAGATACCCGGCCAAGATCGAGGATTTGGAAAACACGAACAACAAGCGTTTTCTGCGCCGCCGCTATATCGATCCGATGACGGGTAAGGACGAGTGGCGTTTGGTGCACGTGAACGGAGCGGGACAGTTGACGGACTCGCAGGTCCAGAAACCGCCCGCGCCGGCCGACGAGAAGACCCAGCTAGCCGCGAACAACCCGACCGCCGCGACGGGAACAAGTACCGACGCAACGCCCGAAGTGAATGCCGCCGTTCTGCGCCGGCCGAGCGATCGTCCGCTGATGCCTGCCGGGCCGCTCTCTGGCGTGGGCAATCCCGCTAATGGCGTCGATCCTAACGATCCGCGCAATTGGCCTCCCCTCGCGCTCCAGCCCGTTGGCCTGCCCGGAAGCCCGGGGCAACAGCCTGGCATCAATACGCAGCCGTTTCCCGGACAGCAATATCCTGGTCAGCAGTTGCCGGGGCAGCAATTTCCGGGGCAGCAATTTCCCGGACAACAATTTCCCGGACAGGCACCCCCAGGACTACAGTTCCCCGGACAGCAGGGAGGAATTCAAGCGGGAGTGCCGGGGCAAGTAGTTCCCATTCAGCTTGGTGGCAACCAGGTTCCCGGAGTGCCGCCGGGATTCCCGGGCCAGCCTGGAAACAACCCCCAGAATCCAAACCCAAATCAGGGCAACTTCGGTCCGGGTGGCCAATTCGTTCCTCCGCCTCCACCAGACATCAACAACCCTCAGGGGAGCACCATTCAGCCGGTACCAATCGGGCTGCAAGCGCCCGGTGGATTCGGTCCCAATGCTCAGGGCACCGTGCCGAATCCCGCGCTCGGCATGATCAACGAGCTCCTGAGGACGCCGCGGGCGGCTCCCAACGCTCCGAATGTCACCAATGCTCCTCTGAACGCCGGCGGACTTGCGGGTGTCGCCAGCACCTACACCGGCCCCAGCATCAAGAACTATCGCGAACGCAGCAAGTACAACGAGTGGGAATTCATTTTCGATCTGAAACAGGGCCTTCCAGGACAACCGGCTCCGGCGCAACGCCAGCCGAACCAGCCAAACAACCCGCTCGGCCCGGGATCTCCGACGGGACCTCCCATCAACCCATCTCAACCTCAGCGGTAACGCCGCTGGAACGTGTGTAACGTCGCGGCTCGCGGCAGTCGGCTGCTAACATAGTTCTCCTTTCCTATGAAATCCTGCGTCCTGCTCATGGTCTGTGCAGTCGGGTTGGCCCAAAAGAAAGACGTCGTCATTGTCACTGGAGTTTATGAGCCCGTACCACTGGAGGACGCCGACCGGGCGGTGCGTGCGATCGCCCTCGATGCCGCGCAAAAGCTGCTGGCGAACACGGTATTCGATTTTCTGCGGATGGATCCTTCCCTCGACGTGCGCAGCCGCGCGCCGAACGGCGTGCAGACGGACCTTTCGATCCGCGGCGGCGATTTCGGTCAAACCTTGGTGCTGCTCGATGGCGTCCGGCTCAACGACGCGCAGTCCGGCCATCACAATCTGGATATTCCCGTGCCTCCCGATGCAGTGGCAAGCATCGAGGTCCTGAAAGGCGCGGGCTCGGCCATCTACGGCTCGGATGCGGTGGGCGGCGTGATCAACATCATCACGCGCCCGCCGGAGTCGAACGAGTTGCACCTACGGACCGCGGTCGGCAACTTCGGCACGAACCAGCAGAGCGCTACGCTCACCACGGTGTGGCGGGATGCGACGGAACAACTCTCTTTCTCGCGAGATTTTTCCACCGGGTTCATGGAGGACCGGGATTATCGCAACCTGTCGATAAGCTCCGCCACGCACCTGCGCACCCGGCTCGGCGTCACCGACGTGACGCTCGCCAATAGCGACCGTCCCTTCGGAGCAAACCAGTTCTACGGGCCTTACAACGAATGGGAGCGGACGCGAGCCTGGTTCGCCGCACTGCGGCAAACGCTGGGCAGGAATACCGAAGTTTCCTTCGCATTCCGGCGTCACAGCGACCTGTTCGTGCTCTTTCGCGACAATCCGCAATACTTCACCAACCGTCACGCCGTGGAAGGCTATCAGGCGGCGCTGCGGCGCCACAACCGGCTGGCGCAGAACGCAAGGCTCAGCTATGGCGGCGAGGCTTTCCGGGACCAGATCGTCAGCAACAACCTTGGCGGCCACCAGCGCAACTACGGTTCGGTATATGCCGCGCTGGACGTTCGTGCCTTGAAGCGTTACTCGTTCACGCTGGGCGCGCGGGAAGAGATTTTCAAGGGCGGAGCCCGGCAACTCAGTCCCACGGCGGCATTCGGGGCGTGGCTTTCGGAGCACTGGAAACTGCGCGCCTCCGCGAGCCGCGCTTTCCGGTTGCCCAGCTACACGGATCTCTACTATCACGACCCGGCCAACCTCGGATCGCCGTACCTCAAGCCGGAGACCGCCTGGAGCTATGACGGAGCGCTCGAGTGGAACTCCGGCAGGCGTCTCAGCGGCGATTTAGGGGTCTTCAATCAGCGTGTGCGCCAGGGCATCGATTTCGTGCGCGCATCGCCGCAAGACCTGTGGCGCGCCGCAAACATCAATCGCTTGAACTTCATCGGGGTCGAAGCATCCTTCTCGGTTCACCCAACGCCGAGGCAGTCGGTGGAAGTCCGCTATACAGGCCTGCACGGCGCGCAGGATGCGCTGAACGACCTCCAATCGCGATACGCCTTCAACTACCCGATCCACGACGCCATCGTCACTTGGCAGGCCGCCCTGCCTGCAGGACTTCTGGCGCGCACGCGAGTCGGCGTTCTCCAACGCTACGGGTGGGATCCTTATGTGCTGTGGGATTTATACGTCGCCGGCCGACGCGGCCGATGGTCCCCGTTCGCGCAGTTCACCAACCTGACCTCGACGAACTACCAGGAGGTTCTCGGCGTGGCGATGCCCGGCCGCGCGGCGGTTGTAGGAGTGGACTGGAAGTTCGGTTGGTAGGCGTACGGCGTGTCAAAAAGAGTATGGCCGCAGATGAACGCGGATTAACGCTGATTCAAACAATGAACTGCCTTGATGGTATCTGTGTTGATCCGCGTACATCGGCGGCTAAGAAGCCTTTTTCCGCGCCGCTGGCGGCCCACGCCTATTTCAGTGCATTCTCGATCGCGGCAATTATCTCGGGCGAATCCGGCGTAACCGCCGGCTCGAATCGCGCGAGCACCTTGCCGTTGCAATCCACCAGGAACTTCGTGAAATTCCACTGGATTTCGCCGGCGGTGGCGGGATTGGCCGTGAGGTACTTATACAGTGCGGCCTTGTCATCCCCGGCTACCGAGATCTTCGAAAACATCGGGAAGGTGACCATGTACTTGGAACTGCAGAAGGTCTTGATCTCCTCGTTGGTGCCGGGTTCCTGGCCACCGAAATTGTTGGCGGGAAAACCAACGATCACCAGGCCCTTGGCCTTGTATTTTTCATATACCGCTTCGAGGGCCGTGTACTGGGGCGTGAAACCGCATTTGCTCGCGACGTTCACCATCATCACCACCTTGCCCTTGAAACTGGCCAGCGGCATGGGCGTTCCATCAATGGTTTTCATCGTGAAGTCGTAGACAGACGCTCCAAACGCGGCAGCGGACATAAGACACATTGCTCCTATGAGCTTTTTCATTGGTCTGATTATACAGGAGAGGGCCTCGCAAACGTGACACGATCAGGGTTACAATTGTCCTACCAAACATGGAACTCACCAAGATGATCGCGGAACTCCGGTCCGAACGAGCGGCCATTCAAGATGCGATGGCCGTTCTGGAAAGGCTGGCGAGCACTCGGGTCAAGCGCCGAGGAAGACCGCCGGCATGGCTGGCCCTGGCCCGTGGCAATGCTCCCGCGCCGGCTGAGAAAAAGAGACGGGTCCTCAGCGCGGCAGCAAGGAAACGGATCGCAGCGGCGCAGAAGAAACGCTGGGCAGCCGTTCGGAAAGCACAAGCGTCATCGAAGTAGCCGGTAGTGGGTCAGTCTGGGAATGTACCTTTTTTCCGCTGCCAAGATTCGTCCGACGGCCCGTGGGGCAGCCAGTCATGGCGGCGAGCCGGCCTCCGGGCCGGCTTTCTTGTCCCGATTCGGTAGAAAAAGCCGGCACGAAAGCCGGCTTGCCGGCAAGATTGCCCGCCCCACACGCTGCAGCAATGTATTCTTAATTGGTTGCGGCTTGCCCCACATTCCCAACCTGACCCACTACCAAATAGTCCTTCCGGCTGTATAGTGAGGGTATGGGCGGGCAGGTAATCTCCGAGCGCGAAGGCTCCGTTGCCGTCGTCACTCTCAACCGGCCCGACCGGCGCAACGCGCTATCGCTGGATCTCATGCTCGAGCTCATCGAGTGCCTCGATGACATTGCGTCGACACCCGAACTGCGGGCCGTGATTCTTGCGGCCGCCGGGAAGGTGTTTTCCTCCGGCCACGACTTAACTGAGATGACCGGACGCGACGTCGAGGATTATCACCGGATCTTCGACGTCTGCACGCAACTGATGACCAAGATCCAGTCGATCCCGCAGCCCGTGATCGCCCAGGTGCAGGGACTCGCCACCGCCGCCGGATGCCAGTTGGTGGCGAGCTGCGACCTCGCCGTGGCTAGTTCCGATGCGGCATTCGCCACGCCCGGGGTAAGAATCGGTTTGTTCTGCAGTACCCCGATGGTGGCCCTGTCGCGGTCGGTGGGGCGAAAGCGCGCCATGGAGATGCTGCTCACCGGAAAGCCCATTGACGCCGCGACCGCCGCCGATTGGGGCCTCGTCAATCGCGTCGTGCCGCCGCCGGGCCTGGCGCCGGAAACACGTAAGCTCGCCTGCCAGGTGGCTGAATCGAGCGGATTCACCGTCGCTCTGGGCAAGCAGGCCTACTACGCCCAGATCGATCTCGATCAACCCAAAGCCTACGCCTACGCCAAGGAAGTCATGTCGATGAATGCCGTGGCCGCCGATGCGCAAGAAGGCATTACTGCGTTCCTCGATAAACGGCCGGCGAGTTGGCAAGGCCGGTAGCTTGTCATGGCTCCGGTCACGCGCCGCGCTCTGCTCGGGTTTACTCCGGCGATCGCCACGCTGATTATTTCTGAAGCCGGCATAGGTCAAACTCAGCAACGCGTATCGAAGGAGCAGTTGAAGGACGCCCTTGAGATTCTAGGGCTCGATTTCACCGAAGCGCAGCGGAACATGATGCTGGGAAGCGTCAACCGCAACCTCGGCACTTATGAAACGTTGCGCGGGATCGATATTCCGCTCGACACCGAACCGGCGTTTCATTTCCGCCCCGCATTGCCCGGAAAGGAGCCAAAACCGCGACCGTCGAAGTTTGTGCCTACGGTGGGAACGAAGCTTGCGCCGTTCAGCGATATCGAAGACCTTGCGTTTCTTCCCGTCACCGAACTCGCGCCTTTGGTGCGCGCCAGAAAAGTCTCTTCCACGGGACTCACCAAGATGTTCCTTGCCCGGCTCAAGAAGTACTCGCCCAGGCTCCTTTGCGTGATCACGCTGACAGAGGATCTGGCGCTCGAGCAAGCCGCGCGGGCCGACCAGGAAATCCGTACCGGAAAATATCGCGGCCCGTTACACGGCATTCCCTACGGCGCCAAGGATCTGTTCGCCACCAAAGGGATCAAGACCACTTGGGGCGCCGAGCCCTTCCAGGATCAAGTCCCGACTCACAACTGTACGGCGATCGAACGCCTGACAAATGCCGGCGCGGTGCTGCTAGCTAAGCTTTCGATGGGCGCCCTGGCGCAAGGGGATGTGTGGTTCGCGGGAATGACGCGGAATCCCTGGAACCTGGAGCAGGGATCGAGCGGATCCTCGGCTGGCTCGGCCTCAGCCACGGCTGCGGGCCTGGTGGGGTTCTCCATTGGAACGGAGACGCTGGGATCCATCGTCAGCCCGTGTGCGCGTTGCGGCGTCACTGGCCTGCGTCCCACTTACGGCCGCATCAGCCGCTACGGCGCCATGGGCTTGAGTTGGACGATGGACAAGATCGGTCCGATTTGCCGGTCGGTGGAGGATTGCGCGCTGGTGCTGAATGCGATGTACGGCCCGGATGGCCACGATGTCACCACCATCCGCGCGCCCTTCGACTGGAATCCGTCGACACCCGTGGCTGGTCTAAGAATTGGTTACACGAAGGCCGAGTTCGAGCGTTTCCAGGCGGAAGGAAGAAGAGTGTACGACGATGCGCTTGACGCGCTGCGAAAAGCCGGCGCGAAGCTGGAGGCGGTTGAGCTGCCGCAGAACCAGGCCCGCGCGATCGTGATCCTCTTGCAGGCGGAGGCCGCCGCCGCATTCGACGACATCACGCGGGACCAGCGCGTGAACCAACTGCGTGGGCAGGGCCCCGAGGATTGGCCGAACAGTTTTCGCACATCGCGTCTGATCCCCGCGGTCGAGTACATTCGCGCCCAACGCGCCCGCACGCTGCTGCAGCAACAGATGCACGAGTTCATGCAACAGTGGGACGCGATCGTCTCGCCATTTCCGGGTTCCACGAGTCTCCAGATCACCAACCTCACAGGTCATCCGCAGGTGGCCGTGCCCTGCGGCTTCGCCGGCAACGCTCCGCAGACCATCCTGTTCACCGGACGTCTGTATGAGGAGGGTACGCCTCTTCGCGTGGCTCACGCCTTCGAACAGGCAACCCGGTGGCACACCATGCATCCCAAGGTGGATTGGGCCTAATCTGGAAGGAGATGAATCGACGGCAATTCGCGACGGTCCTGGCGGGTCTCACTGGCGTGGCCGCCGGTCCCAGCACTACGTTGGAGGCGATTGTCGCGGAACGAACGCCGCAACTCCTGGTCATCGACGGGATTGAAATCGCGAGTGATGACACGCGTATCTTCGAGATGCGCGTCTATGGGGAAGCTGCATTTCACGCAAAGACGCAAAGTTCGCAAAGAAGACAACGGCCGTTCTTCTTTGCGAACTTTGCGTCTTTGCGTGAAATGCTTTTGCCTGTCTTTCATCGGGCCGGCATCCGGCCGCTGCTGTCCGGTAACCTCGCGTACTTGATTCCCTTCGAATCGTTCGCGGCGCGCCAAGCGGCGTGGAACGCAGTCAGTGCGGATCCAGAGTGGACCCAAGTACGGGAAAGAGTTGGACGCGTCAGCCAGGTCGCGATCTACCGGCGCTACCCCGGTGGCAGGATCTTGGATATGTCGTTGTAGATCACGAACACCACCACCACCATCAGGAACACGAAGCCGACCTTAACCACGGTCTCCTTCACCTTCAGGTCCAGGTCACGCCGTAACAGCATTTCGACCAGCAGCAGCAGCATGACGCCGCCGTCGAGGATCGGAATGGGCAGCAGGTTGAAGATGGCCAGGTTCAGGCTCACCATGGACATCAGACCCAGGAAAGTAGCCACGCCCTCGCGCGCGGCTTCGCCCGACATCTGCGCGATCCCGATGGGCCCCGCGATCGATCTCGGCGACATCCGGCGCTCGGCGATTCTTTCCAGGAACTTGAAGATGAGCATGGCGCTCTGCAGGTTCTGGCGGCACGATTCGCGGAACGCCTCGTGAAGCGGAAGCTTCGTGATTTCGACGCCGGTCCCGAGTAAGACTCCAATCAACCACCGCTCTTGCCCGTCCACGTCGCGCCGCACCGGAGTCATGGTCGCCTGGCGCATCTGGCCGTTACGCGAGTAGGCCACCTCGACTGGCTGGTCCTTGGTCTGCTCGAGCACTTCGTGCAAGCGCGAGATGGAGCGCAACGGCCGGCCGTTGATGCTGACCAGGATGTCACCCTTTGCCAGGCCCGCCCGCTCTCCCACATCCACCAGGTAGTAACCGGTCACCTGAACCTTGGTTTCCTGTTCCCATCCCAGGTAGCCCACGCCTTGCTTCTCTTCGTAGGCGGGAGTCAAGGTGAAGTGCAACCGTTCGCCATTGCGCTTCACCCAGACCTGCAGCGGATAGCGCGCGCTGGCGATTTCCTTCATCAGGATGTCTTCCCAGTTCGGGTCCGGAGTGTTCTCGATCTGAACCACCTGATCGCCCTCGCGAATCCCTGCCTGGGCCGCCGCGCCGTCGGGAACCACGTAACCGACGACCGGATCGTTCGGAGTCGGAATCTTCGGGTAGTGCGCCATGAACAGGCCCGTCAAGAGCACCACGGCCAGGACGATGTTGATCGCCGGACCGGCGAAGGCGATGATCAGCCGCTGCCAGCGCGGCTTCGCATAGAGCCCGCGCGGGTCGGTCCCGCTCTCGTCTCCAATCTGATCGCCCGCCATCTTGACGTAGCCGCCGAAAAGGATCGCTGAGAAGCGGAAATCGGTTTCTCCGCGGCGGAACCCGAACAACCTTGGGCCGAAGCCGAAGCTGAACGTCTCCACTTTCACGTCGAACCAGCGGGCCGCCCAATAGTGGCCCAATTCGTGGACCAGGATCATGACCCCGATGAGAACCAGGTACCACCAGATGTTTTGTAAAAAATGCATGCCCTGTATCTCTTACGCGCGCAACACCGGTTCGGTTGTCATTATTTTGCCCCAACGCGTTTCAATCACGTTGCAAGCCGCTTGGCGCGAGAACCGATCGATCTCAAGCACCTCAGTGACCGAATCAAGTTCGCGGACCGGAACTCTTTCCAGGGTTTCCGCAACAGTGGCCGCAATCGCCGGAAACGGGATGCGGCCTGCGAGGAAAGCCTCCACGGCGATCTCATCGGCGGCATTTAGAGTTGCAGTAGCGGAGCCGCCCGTCTCTTGCGCTTCATACGCCAACTTGAGTAGCGGAAACTTCTTGTAATCAGGGGGATCGAAGGTCCAGCGTGCTGCTTTGGACCAGTCCAGACGCGGTACCGGCGCGGAAGCTCGCTCGGGATAAGTAAGTGCGTACTGGATCGGCATTCGCATGTCCGTTGCCGAGACTTGGGCGACCACGCTGCCATCAGTGTACTCCACCATGGCATGCACTTTCGACTGGGGATGCACCACCACTTCTACATCTTTCGGCAAAAGGTCGAACAACCAGCAGGCCTCGATGACCTCAAAACCTTTGTTCATGAGGGTTGCCGAATCGATGGTGATGCGCTGCCCCATCTTCCACGTTGGGTGATTCAAGGCCTGGTCCGGCGTCACGCGCGCGAGCTCGGCGGCTGGAGTTTCGCGAAATGGACCACCCGAGGCGGTCAGAATCAGCTTCGCCACTTCCTCGCGGCGGCCAGCGCGGAGGCACTGGTGCGCGCCATTGTGTTCGCTATCCACGGGAATCAGCTCAGCCCCGGAGGCGCGCATGGCGGCGATCACCAGGTTCCCGCCGGCTACCAGCACTTCCTTATTGGCGAGGCCCACCCGCTTAGCGCAGCGAACGGCTTCGTAGGTCGCTTCCAAACCCTCGACCCCGACCACCGCCGAGATCACCGTGGAGACTTCCGGCGCCGTCGCGGCTGCAACGCGCCCACGCGGTCCTGCGGCAAGTTCCGGCGACGGAGTCCCGTTGGACCTGAGAAGTCCGCGTAGTGCGTCCAGAGTACGCTCGTCGGCAACCACTGCAACCTTGGGCCGAAACTCCGCAATCTGTTGCGCGATCAGGTCGATGTTGCGCCCGGCCACGAGCGCGTAGACCGCAAACCGATCAGGCCATCTGCGCAGGACATCCAGGGTGCTCGTGCCAATGGATCCGGTGGAGCCGAGCAGCGTGAGGTAAGTCACTCGCCTCCGATCATAGCACTGCGTGGGTTGGGGACCAACTTCACCGCCTGAACCTTCCAAAATGGACCCCAAAGGGGCGCCGGGGAGGTTTGCTTCAGGGGTCTTTAATGAGGTTAGTCTCGCTTTGGTGGGAGTTGCCTCCCCGGCTTGATTCCAATACTAATATACTTCTGGACGGAATGCAACAGTTTTTTGTAGCCGACCTTAATTTTCTTTTACCACCTGGGCTGCCTGCCTGGTTGACTATTACGTTTCAATGACATATGAGGTTTTACGGGACGTGTGGGGTGGTGGCGAAGCCCCCCGGTCCATCACTGCCAGGGGGATACTGCGGCAACAATTACCGTTACTTCTTAACCACAGTCCCCGCCCACTCTTCCAAAACGCGGATTGTTGAACAGAAATCGTCTTCGCCCCATCCACGTGCGATCGTAGCGCGTAACATCTGTTCTATTAACGCCGTAGCAGGCATCGGGACATCCATAGCTTTGGCCGACTCAAGCGCCAGCCCAACATCCTTGGCCAGCCACTTGGTGGAGAAATTAGTCTGGAAGTCACGCGCGAGGATGAAAGGTGCTTTGAAGGAGATCAATCCGCTCTTGGCCGCGCTGTTGTTCAGAATATCGAGCATCAACTCTGGGGCGACGCCACCTTTCGTCGCCAGCACCATGCCTTCCGCGAATCCCTGCATGACGTTGGCCAGGATCAGGTTCTGCGTGAGTTTGGCTTGGAGCCCCTGGCCAGCGGCGCCGCAGTAGTAGAACACCTTCCCCATCACCTCCAGGTACGGTTTGGCTTTCTCGAACGCCGCTTGCTCGCCGCCGATCATGAACGTCAGCGTGGCGTTTTCAGCACCGGGCTTGGAACCCGTGCAGGGAGTGTCCAGGAAATGCGCGCCCTTGTTGGCGAATGCGGCGCCGATGCTCTTACTCACTGCCGGCGAGATGGTGCTGCAATCCGCGATCACGCTTCCGCGCCGGATACCTTCGAGCAATCCGCCGGAACCGACGGTGATTTGCTGCGCCATCGCGCTGTCGCCGACGCAGTAGAAGATGAAGTCGGCGCTCTCGGCAACCTGTTTCGGGGTCGCGCATGCCTTGCCTTTACCCTCTTTTGCCAGTTCCGTCGCCTTCTTGCCGGTGTTCGACCATAGCGCTACATCGTGGCCTGATTTGAGCAGATGCCGAGCCATCGGGTGGCCCATGATTCCGAGTCCCAGAAATCCAAGTTGTGCCATAGGGCTACTATTATTACGCACGGCTGGAAAAAAGACTCGTGCGACCTTGATGTTGATTGCATCTTTCATTGATGCATCTCGCATCAAATGCTATCATGGTCGCATGAGGACCACGGTCGATCTTCCAGAACCCCTTCTGCGAAGCGCGAAACGGCGGGCGGTGGAGCGCGGCGTCACACTCAGCGAGTTGCTCGGAGACGCCCTGCGCGGCCATCTCGCAAGGAAGCCCTCCGGACCCGTTCCGCCATTCCAACTGCACACTGTGCGGGGAAGACTGGTCCAGCCCAACCTGGACCTAGATCGCACATCCGCCCTTCTAATGCTCGACGACGAATCGGAGTTTGCTCGCAAGCAGGGCCAATAGATCATGCAGATGCCCGACGTAAACGTGCTCGTGTACGCGCATCGGGAGGAAGCGCCGGCTCACGACCGTTATGCGTCTTGGCTGACCGCGCTGGTCGAGGGATCGGAACCCTTCGCGCTGTCGGAGTTGGTCCTACACGGCTTCCTGCGAGTCTCAACGAATTCGCGTATCTTCGACCCGCCATCGACCACCGTGCAGGCTTTCCGGTTTCTGGATGCGCTTGCCAGCCGTCCTGGCTGTTCCATGATTCGGCCGGGACCGGACCACTGGAACATCTTTCGCCAGCTCTGCGAAAGTGGAAACCTGAAGGCAAAGATCGTGGTGGATGCGGTGCACGCCGCAGTCGCGATCGAAAGCGGCTGCGAATGGGTGACCGCGGACACCGATTTCGCGCGCTTCGCTCCGTTACTTCGTTGGCGGCACCTTTGATGAGCCACTTACCGAACCGCTACCATGAGGGAGCGGGCTGAGGAAACAATTTTTCACAGCTTCTAAGTCTAAGGGAGCGGTTGCGACTTAACTAATCGCCGAGACGCAAAGAACGCAGAGGATGCGCAGAGAACTCTCAATTTCTTCTCGGCGTTTCCTCTACGTTCTCTGCGTCTCTGCGATTAGTGATGCCTCGACTAGTAGTAAGACAACGTTTCGACGCCCGAGCCCCCGGTGAAGCTCGACGCCACACGTCCCTCCTTCAGATCCACGACCGACACGGTACCGTCGCCGTGGTTTGCCACCAGCGCGGTCCGGCCATCTGGCGAGAACGTGAATCCCATGGGATCCTTCCCCACCGTGAACACCTGCTGTTTCCCGTGGAGATCGGACGCGCTCAGGATGTTGACTAACGATCCGCTGCTGGTGCAAGTGATCACCTTGGCGCCGTCGAGCGTATAGCGAGGCTTGTACGCGCCCCTCGTGT
>JBGPHB010000026.1:0-12846 GCA_041484155.1 Bryobacteraceae bacterium | reverse complement strand
GTCCGGTCGCCCGGTGTGATTATGGAGAGATTGGCCGCAACCTGGCAAAGGTAGCGGAGATTCAATTTGCGATCCGGAAGACGTACTTGAAAAGCCGGCCAGGGCTACAGACTCAATTTGTTGCTCCGCGTAACCCGTTAGAACATACGCTGGCGGAGATTTGGGCGAACGTTCTGGATCTAGACCGCGTCGGGATTCACGATAATTTCTTCGATCTCGGCGGAGATTCGATTCTGAGCATCCAAATCATCTCCAAAGCGAGCGCATCTGGACTGCGATTCACGCTGCGCCAACAGTTCCAATATCCGACGATCGGAGAATTGGGCTCCGTGATCGAGACTGCGCCGGCCGTTGAGTTGACGGCCCAGCAAGGCCTGGTTACCGGTACCGCGCCTCTCACGCCGATCCAATGCTGGTTTTTCGAGAAGGAGCTTCCCGAGCCGCACCATTGGAATATGGAGATGCTTCTTGAAGCGCGGCAGGAGCTTTCTCCCGATTTGATTGGGCAGGCGCTCGCTCATCTGACCGCACAACACGATGCGTTGCGTTTGCGCTTCCACCGAGGCGACCAGGGCTGGCGTCAGGACAACAGCGACGAAGAAACCAACTCGATCTTTGAGCGGTACGATTTTTCGGCGCTTCCCGTCGATGCTCAGGACCTGGAAATGCGGAAAGTGGCCGTGAGGGCGCACAGCAGTTTGAACTTGGAGCACGGTCCGCTGCTCCGCGCCGTATGGTTTGAACTGGGTCAAGCTCGGGCCAGCCGCCTGCTGATCGTCTTGCATCATCTGATTGTGGACGGCATCACTTGGCGTGTACTTCTGGAGGATCTCCAGACGGCATACCGGCAGCTCATCCAGGCCCAACCCGTTCGGTTCCCATCAAAGTCGAATTCTTATCTGGACTGGGCGAAGGGCGCGAAAGACTACGCCAACGGCAGCTCGCTCCGCGGCGAGCTGAGTTACTGGCGAGGGAGCGGCCGCGGTGCCTCTGTTTCGCTACCCGTCGACTATCCCGACTTCCGTCATGCCGGTACGGAAGATACGGCCCGGATTGCGGTGACGTCTCTTGACGCGAGCGAGACTCGATCCCTGCTCGTGGAAGCGCCGAAAGCATATCAAACGCAGATCAATGATCTGCTCCTGACCGCGCTGCTCAAAACGTTCCACCGATGGACGGGCCACCGTTCGCTCCTGATCGATCTGGAGGGCCACGGGCGCGAGGCCATCATTCCCGATTTGGATTTGTCGCGCACCGCCGGATGGTTTACGTCCATTTTCCCCGTGCTCTTGCGGATCGACCAACCGGATAGTATGAGTGGTTCTCTCAAGTCAGTGAAGGAGCAGCTCCGTCGCATCCCTAATCGCGGCATTGGCTACGGACTCTTGTGCTACATGCACGCGGACAAAGCGGTTCGGGACTCGTTGCGCCACCTTCCGAATCCCGAAGTGATGTTCAACTACCTGGGGCAATTCGATCAGGTCTTGCCGACCGCCGGACTTTTTCAGTTCGCGCCGGGGGGTGGATCCGGGTCGCTGCTCCATGGTCCCCAAGGACGCCGGAGCCATCTCATCGAAATCATTGGCCGTGTCGTTGCGGGACAGCTTCACCTGGAATGGACCTATAGTGAACGGGTGTTTGAGCGTTCGACGGTGGAAGAATTGGCACTGCGGCTTGGGGAGGATCTGCGGGGCGTGGTCCAGCACTGTCTTTCGCCGGAAGCGGGGGGCTTTACCCCTTCGGACTTCCCTCTGGCAAGACTGGGGCAAAGAAGTCTCGACCAGGTGTTGGCGCGGCTGTCCAAAGCGCCGAAGTAATACATGTATGGATTTTGAACGTCCGGAAGACCTGTATCCGCTCTCGCCGCTGCAGCAGGGCATGCTGTTTCAGACCCTGCAGATGCCAGGGTCAGGTGTGTGCTTCGAGCAAGACATCTACGCGATTCGCGGCAACCTCGACGTGCTGCGATTCAAACGCGCGTGGGAACAGGTCCTGGCCCGGCACTCCACTCTCCGCACCACATTCCTGTGGGAAGAGATTGACGAGCCCCTTCAAATTGTGCACCGGCAGGGTACGCTCGACTTGTGCGTTGACGATTGGCGTGGAATTTCGGCTGAGGAGCAGAAGCAGCGGTTGTCCAAATACATGGCGGCCGAGCGGGAGCGCGGATTCGATTTGACGGTCCTGCCGTTGATGCGTATCGGCCTGTTCCGCCTGGCTGAAGACCGGCATCAATTCGTCTGGAACTTTCACCACGCCGTGCTCGACGGCTGGTCGTTGCCCTTGCTGATCAAGGAAGTCCTGGTGATCTATGAGGCCGAACGGCGCGGGACCCCGGTCCATTTGCCCGCGCCGCCTCTGTATCGCGATTTCGTCGCCTGGCTGCAACAGCAGGATCTGGCGCTAGCCGAGGCGTATTGGCGCAGGACTCTGGGCGGTTTCACGGCTCAGTCATCCCTGACCATCGACCGCCGCGCTCCGCTGGATTCGGTGGCGACGGACGACACCTTCCAACGCGTTCTCCGTAGAATTCCCGCGTCCGCCACCGAAGCCCTGAACTCATTCGCGCGGGCGCACCACCTCACATTGAGCACGCTGGTGCAAGGCGCATGGGCACTGTTGCTAGGCCGTTATTCGGGTGCCGGGGAGGTGGTCTTCGGTTGCAACGTATCCGGCCGTTCGCCCTCATTCGCCGGGGTGGAATCCATGGTCGGGTTGTTCATCAACACCCTGCCGTTGCGTGTCCAAGTTGCTCCCGGCACACCGCTACTGCCTTGGCTTAAGTCGCTCCAGGATCAAGGCATCGAAATGCGGGAGTATGAGTTCAGCCCCCTGGTTCAAGTCCAGAAGTGGAGCCAAATTCCTGGCGCACGATCCCTCTTCGAGAGCATCGTGGTCTTCGAGAACTACCCTTCAGTTACTGGCTGCGGGGCGGACCAGACGCTCGAAGTGACTTATGAGCCTTGGACTAGGCATTCAAAAACCGGTTACCCACTGACGCTCCTGGCGCTGCCCGGCTACCAACTGTCCCTGGAAGTCAAATTCGATACGCGGCGGTTTGATCGAAGTACCATCGAACGCATGCTCGGTCATGTCGAGACCCTGTTGGGTGGCATGGCGGTGGATCCGAATTGTCCCATCAATGAGCTCGCTCTGCTTGATGAGCGCGAGCGAGTTGAGATTATTGAGGGGTTCAATCGAGCTTTGGCGCCTGCGCTGGGTTCACGCCTTCCGTTGGATGGCGGAGCGACGCTACACGGGCTGTTCGAAGCACAAGTGGCGCGGAGGCCGGAGGCGATCGCGCTGACTTGCGAGGGGCAATCCGTCACATATGCGCAGGTCAACGCGCAGGCGAACCGGTTGGCGCGTCACTTGGTCCGTTACGGCGTGAAACCAGACACGCTCGTTGGTCTTTGCCTCGAGCGATCCAATGAGCTGGTTATCGCGCTCTTGGCGATTCTCAAGGCGGGCGGAGCTTATCTGCCGATTGACTTGGCGTATCCCGCCGATCGGCTCACGTTCATGCTCGAAGACGCCCAGGCGCCCGTGTTGCTGACACAGAGCAAGCTGACCGCCGGCTTGCCTGCTACTAAGGCAAAGGTGCTTTGTGTCGACAAAGTGCTGGCCGACCCGGCGCGTGCCGAGGAAGAAACGAATCTGCCGCAGGCGCCTGGCCCGGACCATCTCGCCTATGTGATATACACCTCCGGCACCACTGGCACGCCGAAAGGATCGCTGATCACGCACCGCAACGCCGTACGGCTGTTTCCCGCCACCGAGCATTGGTACGGATTCACCGAGCGCGACGTGTGGACGCTGTTTCATTCGTGTGCATTCGATTTTTCCGTCTGGGAGATTTGGGGCGCGCTGCTCTACGGTGGTCGCCTGGTCGTGGTTCCCTTCATGGTCAGCCGATCGCCGGAGGCATTCTACGAACTCCTGGCTAACGAACAGGTGACCGTGCTGAATCAGACGCCGTCGGCGTTCCGGCAGCTCATCCAGGCCGAAGAAGCGGTTGGTCAAAGAGAACTGGCCCTGCGCTACGTGATTTTCGGCGGCGAAGCGCTGGAGATGCAGAGCCTGCGTCCGTGGTTCGAGCGGCACGGCGATCGAAAGCCACGGCTGGTGAACATGTACGGCATCACGGAAACGACGGTGCATGTGACCTATCGGCCGTTATCGAGGGATGATCTCGACTCGGGTAGCGTCATCGGGGTGCCCATTCCCGACTTGCAGATTTACATTTTGGATGCTCAGCGTCAGCCGGTGCCGATCGGAGTGCCCGGAGAGATGTATGTCGGTGGAGCAGGTTTGGCCAAAGGTTATCTCCGCCGCCCGGAACTGACGGCAGAGCGATTCATTCCCAACCACCTCACAGGCCGGCCGGAATCGCGTCTTTACAAAACGGGCGACTTGGCACGGCTTCTGCCCGGCCGCGACATTGAGTACCTGGGCCGGATCGATGACCAAGTCAAGATTCGTGGTTTCCGCATCGAGCTCGGCGAAATCGAATCGGTGCTCTGTCTGCATCCGTCAGTACGGGAAGTAGCGGTCATCGCGCGAGACGACGTTCCCGGCACGAAGCGCTTGGTGGCCTATCTGGTGGCGTCTGCTCCGGCCGAAGTGAGCGCTTTGCGCGAACACCTCAAAAAGAAGTTGCCCGAGTACATGGTGCCGGCGGCATTCGTGTTTCTGGACAAATTGCCCCTCACCACCAACGGCAAGATCGACCGCAAGCGGCTGCCGGCGCCGGAGCACCGGCCCGAACTCTCCAACTCCTATGTGGCGCCTCGAACGCCGCCGGAAGAGAAACTGGTCGCGGTCTGGTCGAAGGTATTGCGATTGCCACGAGTCGGAGTCAACGACAACTTCTTTGAACTAGGTGGCGATTCCATCTTGAGCATTCAAGTCATTTCGTTGGCGCGGCGTGAGGGCTTGAAGTTGACCCCAAAGCTGTTGTTCGCTCATCAGACCATCGCGGAGCTGGCGACCGTGGCGGAGGCCGTGGGGGATCGGCAGCCGGCAGCGGAAGTGGTCGCTGGAGACGTTTCCCTAACACCGATCCAACAATGGTTTTTCGAACAGAATCTTGACGAGTTGCAGCACTACAATCAGGCATTCCTGTTCCAGGTCGCGGAGAAGTTGGATCGCTCGCTGCTGGAAGGCGCGCTCAAAGCGGTGAGCCGGCAGCACGACAACTTGCGATTACGGTACGCGCGGGTGGCGGACGGATGGCGTCAGTTCTATTCCAGCTCCGAAGAACCCGCGCACTTGAGCTGGACGAGTATCGCTCAACTGAGCGAAATGGAAACAGTCGCGGCCGCCACGCAAGCCGGCCTCAACATGGAGAACGGTCCGCTATGGCGGGCAGCCTATTTTGACTTGGGTTCCAGCCAACCTGGCCGATTGCTGTTTGTAGTCCATCATTTGGTGGTCGACGGTATCTCCTGGCGTCCGCTCCTGGAAGATTTGGAGACTGCTTACCAGCAGCTCCAGGCCGGGCAGGCAGTTCAACTGCCGCCGAAGACGACATCATTCAAAGTATGGTCGGACCGGCTGCGCGAGATCGCCACAGCCGAATCGCTGCGAAACGAACTGCCCCACTGGCAGGCAGTCACGGAGCCTTTGGAGACTTACAACCCATCCGTTGAGAATACCGAAGGATCTGCCAGCACGTTGAAAATGTCGCTCAGCGCCGATGAGACGCAGGCCTTGCTCCAGCAGGTTCCCGCGGTTTACAACACTCAAATCAACGATGTGCTGTTGACCGCCTTAGCGCAGGGATGGAGACAATGGACCGGCAGCCGGGTTCTCTTTACGAATCTGGAGGGTCACGGCCGCGAGAGTCTTTTCGAGGACGTGGATTTATCCCGCACGGTGGGTTGGTTCACGTCCATTTTCCCAGTACGGCTGGAGTTGCCCGAGACCGGAAACAAGTGGCAACCCGGGGATGCCTTGAAGGCCATGAAGGAGCAGCTCCGTCGGA
Organism: Bryobacteraceae bacterium; assembly: GCA_041484155.1. Classification (GTDB taxonomy): domain Bacteria; phylum Acidobacteriota; class Terriglobia; order Bryobacterales; family Bryobacteraceae; genus Palsa-187. The sequence goes on along the minus strand of JBGPHB010000026.1, from coordinate 6,860 downwards.
TTCCGCAACACGGCGTCAGCTATGGCATCCTGCGCTATTTGAGCCCAGACACCGGCCTCTCTACGCGGGCTGAACCGCCCATGGTATTCAATTACCTCGGCCAGTTCGACCAAGTCTTGGCAGGCTCGAAGCTCTTTCGTTTTGCCCCGGAATCCACCGGCCCGTGGCATAGTCCCAGACAACGCCGTCGCTGCGCGCTGGAAACCAACTGCCTGGTGATCAATGGCCGCCTGGAAGTATCGTGGACCTACGGCCAAAACCTCCACACTGAACCGGCCATCCGGCAGTTAGCGAACGCGTTCCTGGCTGCGCTGAGAGACCTGATCGTTCACTGTCAGTCCGCGGACGCTGGCGGACGCACACCGTCGGATTTTCCACTCGCCCGGCTGGATCAGCCGACGCTGGATGGTCTGGTCGGGCGATGGCGCGATATCGAGGACGTTTATCCGCTGTCGCCGATTCAAACGTTGTTCTATTCGGCAAATCCGAGTTCCGTCCAAACGGCGTTCGATCAATGGCACTGCTCCCTGCTCGGGGAATTGGACGTTTCCGCTTTCCAGCGCGCGTGGCGGGAGACCTTGCAAAGACACACCATCCTCCGTTCGACGATCCATGGCGAGGGATTGCGCGAACCGGTACAGATCGTGCATCAGGACGTACGGCTGCCTTGGACCATCGAAGACTGGCGCAGTTCGCCGTCCGATCAACGCACGGAACGCTGGTCCGCCTTCTTGGCGCAGGATCGTGCCCAGCCGCTGACACTGACCGAGGTTCCGGCGATGCGATTCGCACTGGTTCGTTTGACGGACCAAATATGGAAGTTCCTGTGGAGTGTTCCCGCGCTGCTGCTCGACGGTTGGTCCTGGCCGGTGGTATTCCGCGACGTTAGCCGGCTTTACGAGACCTACTCCCAAAATATGTCGCCGCAGCTCGAACGGGTTCGTCCCTACCGCGACTATCTCGAATGGTTGAGCGAACAATCGTCCGGTGACGCGCAAGAGTTCTGGCGGAAGTCTCTCGCCGGATTCCACGAACCGACGCCGCTTCCAGGCGAAGCTCCCGATGCTGATTCCAGTGGCGAGCGCTACCTCGAACATGCCGTGCAGCTTTCCGACGCCACCACCGACGGACTCCAATTCGCGGCTCGCCGCCTTCAACTGACGCTCAATACGCTGGTACAAGGCGCCTGGGCGCTTCTGCTCAACCGTCAGAGCGGCGCTGCGGACGTAGTATTCGGCGCCGCGTTTGCGGGGCGGCCGGCGGACCTGCATGGGGTTGAATCGATCGTCGGACCCTTCGTAAATAACTTGCCCGTGCGCGTCACGGTTGACGGCGATGCGACCGCCGGCGAATTCTTCCGGCAGCTTCACGCACACTTGCTCGAGTTGAGTCCCTTCCAATTCACACCGCTGATGGATATTCAGCAATGCAGCGAAGTGCCCTGGCGGCATCGCCTCTTCGACAGTCTGATCGTTTTTCAAAACTACCTGGTGGATGAATCGGCCCGCAACTTGGGCGGAAAAATCGAAATCTCGGAATTCGCCGGACCCGTTCATACCAACTATCCGGTCATGCTGCTGGTCGAGCCCGGAGCGGCGCTCCGGTTGACGCTGATTTATGACCGCCAGAGAGTGGCCCTTACCACCATGGAACAGTGGGGGCGTGACCTGGCGATGCTGTTGGAGCGACTGCCCGCAGTCCTCGATAAACGCGTGGCCGGGTTGCAGGCGCTATTGTCGCCGCCGGCCGCGGCCGGTTCGCGAACCAAGCCAAAGCTTCGAGTGCATTCACAGAATTTTGTGCCGCCCCAGACCGAGATGGAGCGAACCATCGCTGGCGTGTGGCAGAACATGTTCGGACTGGAGCAGGTCAGTATCGAAGAGAACATCTTCGACCTGGGCGGGAATTCGTTGCTGCTGGTGCAAGTGCACAGCCGGCTGCGTGAGACGTTGAAGGTCGAATTTTCAATTGTGACACTCTTCGAACACCCGACGGTTTCTTCGCTGGCGCGCCACCTTGGCCAGCCCGTGAACTCGGCGCCCAAGAGTGGCCAACAGTTGCGCGACCGCGCGCAACAGCAGAAGCAGGCGCTGGCTCAGATGCGGATCGCACTGAAGAAGTAAGAAATATGAGCGAAGGACAATACGAAGGCGTAGCGATCATCGGCATGTCAGGACGGTTCCCTGGCGCGGAAAGCCCGGAGGAGCTCTGGGCAAACCTGGTTGCAGGGAAGGAAAGCATCTCGTTTTTCAACGATGCGGAGCTTGCCGAGTCAGGGCTAGACGCCCAGACGCTGAAGCGCCGCGGTCAATACGTCCCAGCGCGTGGCGTTCTGAAGGACGCGGACTGTTTCGACGCCGCATTTTTCGGCGTTCATCCGAAAGAGGCTGAGGTAATGGACCCGCAGCAGCGCGTGTTCCTCGAAGCCTGCTGGGCCGCCCTGGAGCGCGCCGGCTACGCTCCCAGCCAGATGCGCGGCGCCGTGGGCGTATTCGCGGGCGCAACCTTTAACACTTATTACCCGCACGTTCTGCAGCAACGGCCGGACCTGCTTGAGCTGGTCGGATCCGATTCGATCATGCTTGGTAACGAAAAAGATTACCTTACCTCGCGTGTGGCCTACAAGCTGGGGCTCAAAGGTCCCGCTCTGAGCGTCAGCACGGCCTGTTCAACGTCTCTGGTCGCCGTCTGCCAGGCTTGCCAGTCCTTGCTGACGTATCAATGCGACACGGCGCTCGCGGGCGGTGTGTCGGTGACTGTCCCGCAAAAACGTGGCTATTACTACGATGAGGGCAACATCGGGTCATCCGACGGGCACACACGCACGTTCGACGCGCAGGCCGCAGGCACCGTGTTCGGCAATGGTGTGGGTGTAGTGGTACTCAAGCGCCTGGAAGACGCGGTGAAAGACGGCGATCGGGTTTACGCGGTGATCAAGGGCGCCGCGCTCAACAACGACGGCTCGCAGCGTGTCAGCTTTGGTGCGCCCGGTGTCGAGGGCCAGTCGGAAGTCATCGCGATGGCGCACGCGCTGGCCGGAGTCAATCCGGAATCGATCACGTACGTCGAAGCGCACGGCACTGCGACTCCCTTAGGGGATCCGATTGAGGTAGCCGCTCTGACCAAAGCGTTCCGCATGGGTACGGATGCCCGGCAATTTTGCGGGCTCGGCTCCGTCAAGACGAACATCGGCCACCTGGATGCTGCCGCCGGGGTCACGGGGCTCATCAAGACCGCGCTCGCTCTTCACAACAAAACGATTCCCGCGAGCCTTCATTTCACGAAGCCGAATCCGAAGCTGGACCTCGAAAACGGCCCGTTTTACGTCAACGCCACGCTTCAGGAATGGAAGACCGGCTCCAGTGTTCCGCGCCGGGCCGGGGTGAGTTCATTTGGCACAGGCGGCACCAACGCTCATGTAGTTCTCGAGGAAGCGCCCAATTTGCCGGTGTCCGGGTCATCGCGTCCCTGGCAGTTACTCCCATTGTCCGCCAAGACGGCGGAGGCGCTCGATCAGGCGACGGCGAATCTCGCCGCGTATTTGAAGCGAATCGCCCCCCGCGATGACACGGGTGATACTCTGCCTGAATTGGCGGACGCGGCGTTCACGCTGCAAACCGGCCGTGCCGAGTTCATTCACCGGCGGATCGTGGCATGTGACGATCCCCAAGACGGCGCCGCCGCATTGGAAGTGCGAGATCCGAAGCGTGTGTTCACGCACGAGCAAGTGCTCCGCGAGCCCCCTGTCGTGTTCATGTTTCCCGGCCAGGGCGCGCAATACGCGGGCATGGGCGCGGAACTGTATCGCACCGAATCTGTTTTCCGCGACGAAGTCGATCGCTGCTCCGAGTTGCTTCGTCCCGTCCTCAAGGCCGATCTTCGGTCGGTCCTTTTTCCTGCCCGAGGATCGGAAAAGCAAGCGGAACAACTGCTGGTGGAAACCCGCTTCACGCAACCGGCGCTGTTCACGATCGAATATGCGTTGGCGAAACTTTGGATGTCGTGGGGCATCCGGCCGTCCGCGATGATCGGGCACAGCGTGGGCGAGTACGTCGCCGCGTGCCTGGCCGGTGTGTTCTCGCTTGAAGATGCAATTTCGCTGGTGGCGCGTCGTGCAGCGTTGGTGCAGGAGCAGCCTGGCGGAGCGATGCTCGCGGTTCGCCTGTCGGAGCAGGATGTTGTGCCGATGTTGAACGGAAATCTGGCGATCGCGGCCATCAACTCCCCCAATCTATGCGTAGTATCCGGCCCGTACGAGGCAATTAAGCTGCTGGAAGGCAAGCTTGAGTCCCGGCGCGTCGCCGCACGGCATCTCCAAACCTCGCACGCGTTTCATTCGTCGATGATGGATCCAGTTCTTGCGCCGTTCACCGAGTTGCTGCGTCGAGTGAAGCTTTCAGAACCGCAGATTCCCTATATATCCAATGTCACGGCTCGGTGGATCACCGCCGCCGAGGCCAGGACGCCCGAATATTGGGCCAGTCACGTGCGGAGCACCGTCCGGTTCGCCGACGGCGTGGCGGAACTGATGAAGGACCCGAGAAATGTTCTGCTCGAAGTCGGCCCGGGGCAGACGCTGAGTACGCTGGCTCGCCAGCATCCATCGAAACCGGCTGGACAGACCGTGCTCGCGTCCTTGCCGGTGGCGCGCCCTGAGGAACTGCGCGGGACCATCGAGACGCTGGGCCGGCTCTGGATGACCGGCGTTCCCGTGGATTGGCAAGGGTTCTACGTGCGCGAGCGACGGACGCGCGTGGTACTGCCTACCTATCCATTCGAGCGCAAGCGCTATTGGCCCGAACCCATGCCGGCAACTCAACCCCTCCCTCCGGATCAAACCACTGCGGTTGAAGTCAGGCCGGTTCAAGCGATCCCGGTCGCACCCGCGCCAGTAGTTGACACGCAGCCGGCGGTCCCGCGCAAACAACGTTTCATCGAGGCCGCTCGTTCGCTGTTGCAGGAGCTCTCCGGCTACGAGCTTGCCGCCGTCGATCCCGCCGCAGACCTGCTCGAGCTTGGTCTTGATTCGCTGCTCCTGACGCAGGCCGCGACGTTGTTCCAGAGAAGGTTCGGCGTGTCCATTACATTCCGTCAGTTGATGGAGGAGCTGAGCTCGCTGGACGCAATCGCATCCCATCTGGATGCCAATCTGCCGCCCGAGGCGTTCGCTGTGACGCCGGCGCCGCCGCCAGTTCCAGCCGGGATACCGGTCGCAGGCTTAGTCTCCAACGCGGTTCTCGAACAGATCTTGCAGCAGCAGCAACAGCTGAGCAACCAGATACTCCAACTGATGGGCCGCCAGCCGGTTGCGGTCGCCGCACCAGCGGCGCTCTCTGCTTCGAGTGCGGTTTCTTCGCCGCCCGCTTCCGAATTCAAATCGCACGGACCATTCAAGCCTATTATTCGCAGCGCTGACATGGCTCTTTCCGCAAGTCAAAGCCGCCTTCTGGAAACCTGGATTGCGCGATACACCAGTCGCACTGCGACCTCGAAAAAGCTCGCTGCCGAAAATCGGCAGGTCCTGGCGGACCCGCGTTCGGTCGCGGGCTTCAAGCAACTCTGGAAGGAAATGGTGTACCCGATCAGCACGAACCGATCGGAGGGATCGAAGGTCTGGGACGTCGACGGTAACGAGTACGTTGACTTTGTGATGGGGTTCGGTGCGAGCCTGTTCGGACACCGGCCGCCATTTGTCGTTAAGGCGGTTCACGAACAATTGGACCAGGGCTTTGAAATCGGGCCGATCCACCCGCTCGCGGGTGAAGTCGCCGCCATGATGAGAGATTTCACTGGCATGCCGCGCGTGGCGTTTACAAACACCGGTTCAGAAGCTGTGTTGGCCGCGACTCGCGTGGCCCGAACTGTTACGGGTCGCGACAAGATCGCGGTCTTTGCGGGCGCCTATCATGGCATCTTTGATGAAGTATTGTTCCGTCCGCTCACCATCAACGGCGAAGCCAGGACCGGGCCGATTGCGCCCGGCATTCCCGGCAGCGCGCTCGCTGAGGTGATCGTGCTGGACTACGGCAATCCCCAATCGCTCGAAATTCTCCGGGCGCGCGGATCGGAGATCGCAGCTGTATTGGTGGAGCCGGTGCAGAGCCGAAGGTTGGATTTGCAACCTAAGGAATTCATGCATGAACTCCGGCGAATTACGCGGGAAACGGGCTCGGCGCTGATCTTCGATGAAGTCGTTACAGGCTTCCGGGTGGACCCGGGCGGAGCACAAGCATATTTTGGCGTCCGAGCGGACCTCGCGACGTACGGCAAAGTCATTGGCGGCGGGCTGCCGATCGGTGTGGTTGCAGGTGACCCGAAGTTCATGGATGCCCTGGACGGTGGACAGTGGCAATATGGCGATACGTCATTCCCGGAGATCGGTGTCACTTTCTTTGCGGGTACCTTTGTGCGTCATCCCTTGGTGCTGGCCGCAGTCAAGGCGGTTCTTACGCACCTCAAGCAGCAGGGACCAGAGCTGCAGCGGCGGCTGACGGAACGAACGGTGCAACTGGCGAATCAGCTCCGGGCCGCAATCACGGAGTTTGATGCGCCATATCACTTGACGCAATTCAGCTCCCTTATACAACTGGGCTTCCCTCCGGACAGGAAGTTTGCCGGACTCCTTTTCTTTCTGCTCCGCGAGCGGGGCATTCACATTTACGAAAACCGGGCTTTTGTGATGACTACGGCTCACACCGAAGACGACCTCACCGGGTTAGTCCGTGCGTTTCGTGAAAGCTTGTCCGATTTGCGGTCGGGTGGATTTCTTGGGCCACCCTCGGATCCAGTGAAATCCGCGAAGTCTTTGACCGGTTCTCAATCTGGGGCTTCGGCCCGCGAGCCGGCCGTCACGACGGGGT
>JBGPHB010000025.1:0-12861 GCA_041484155.1 Bryobacteraceae bacterium | reverse complement strand
CCGTCGCCGTCAACATCGCCCACGGCGAGGCCGCGCGCGGGGCGAAGCGTTTCGAGGGCGGGTCCGGCCTGCGCCGTCACGTCCTGGAATTTTCCGTTCCCGAGATTCCGGTAGACCAGCGTCTTCTGCAAATAGCGATCTCCCACGGCCGCGCGATCGACTTCCGGATAGACGTGGCCGTTAGCGATCACCAGATCCTTCCAGCCGTCATCGTCAAGATCGACGAACGCGATCCCCCAGCCGAGCAGGTGATTGGCGGCGAGGCCCGCCTGCTGAGAGACATCCGTAAAGAATCTGCCGTCCTCGTTCCGGTAGAGCGACGGAAGGTCGCCGGAAAAATTGGTCTTCGCGAGATCGAGGCGGCCGTCCCCGTCGTAGTCCGCCACCGCTACGCCCATGCCCGATTGCAGTTGCCCGTCGAAGTTGTAAGCGACGCCCGCCTCGACGCCGCGTTCCTCGAACGTGCCGTCGTGGCGATTGTGATAGAGCAGGCTAGGCGTCTGATCGCAGGCCACGTAGATGTCCGGCCAGCCATCATTGTCCAAATCGGCCGCCACCACGCCCAAGCCGTAGCGGCCGCCGGGCTTCAGGATGCCGGCGCTCGCGGAGACGTCGGAGAAGGTTCCGTCGCCGTTGTTGTGATAGAGCGCATTGTGACCCAGGGGAAGGCCGCGCGGGCCGCACATCACCGGGAGCCCCTTCCACTCGCACAGTTGATTTGCGCCCGGTTTGGGAGTTTTCGTTAAGTCGAGATCGACGTAGTTCGAAACGAACAGGTCCAGCCAGCCGTCGCGATCGTAGTCGACAAAGGAGCAACCCGCGCCATACCGGGTTCCCGTGACGGGAAGCCGCGCCTCCGCCGTGGCGTCCTGGAATTTTCCAGTGCCCAGATTCTTGTACAAGCGATTGTGACCGTAATAGGTCGCGAGGAGGTCGGGCTTGCCGTCGTTGTTGTAATCGCCCACACAGACGCCCTGACCCCATCCCTCGAACGTAAAACCGGCCTCGCGCGACACATCCGTGAAGCTTCCCTGGCCGTTATTGCGATACAGGTGCGATGTGCGTGGGGGTCCTTGTGCTGGACCTTCGAGCGTGCCATTCGCCAGGAAAAGATCGTTGGCGCCGTCGCCATCATAGTCAAAAATAGCCGCGCCGTTTCCCGTGGTTTCGAGGATGTAGGTCTTTCGGTCGCGCCCCCCCGAAGTATTTGCCGCTGTCAGACCGGATGATTCCGCGACCTCAACCATGCGAATGGATACGGCCGCTGCGCCTGTGAGGCTTACGATCCAAGCACATACAGCCAGCCCGAGACACCAGCGTTGAGGAATCATCTTTCACCAGCATCCAATCGTCTCTATCTTACATAGCCCCGCCCAGGTTACATAGCCCCACATGGAAGTGGTGTATAAAGCTAAAAGGCAAGCTACTAATACATTTACATTAAAAACTCCTTGACCCGCCGTGCTGAAGGAGTTACTATACTGAAAACGTTTCCAGCGGGTGGGGGAAGCGCTTTTATGCTCCATGTTGGGTTACCGGACTAACAGGAGTCGAAGGAGAAAAGGGATGAACCGAGTTGTTCTGCGGCTGGTTTGCTCGCTGCTGCTGGTGAGTGGTTGGTTGTTCGCGCAGCGGGATTTGGGTACCATCACTGGCACCATCACCGATCCTCAGGGGTCGGCAGTGCCTCATGCCAAGGTCACGATTACCGAAGACGCCACAGGGTTCAGCTACACGGTACAAACCAACGATACGGGCGACTACGCGCGTCCCGCGCTCAAGCCTGGAATCTACAGCGTGACGGCGGAGGCGCAGGGCTTCCGGCGCGTCGCGCAGAGCAACATCACGGTGACGGGTGGCGATCGTGTCGGCATTTCGCTCGCTTTGGTCATCGGCGACACGACGCAATCGGTTCAGGTTACCGCCGAAGGGCCGATTCTCCAGACGGAGAGTACGGCGCTGGGCGCCACGCTGAACGCTCAGAAGCTATCGGAGATACCGTTGGGCGGCCAGCGAACTTTCAGTTTCCTGGCGCGACTGTCGCCTGGCGTGCTGCCCGCCGAGACTGGCGCTCGGGACGCCGTCGGTGGCGGCTTCTCGGCCAACGGTGTGCGCTCCAACGGACAGAATAACTTCCTGCTCAATGGCGTGGACAATAACGTCAACGTGATCGACTTTCTGAATCAGACTGCGTTTGTGATCGGTCCGTCCGTGGAAGCGATCGGCGAGATGCAGGTCCTCACCAGCGGCTACAACGCGGAATACGGCCGCGGCGCCGGTGGCGTGGTCAACGTAAATCTCAAGTCGGGAACCAACGAAGTGCACGGGGTACTGTTTGAGATTCTTCAGAACGACAAGCTGAATGCGAACCGCTGGGAGTTCAACAAGGCTGGAAGTCCTCGAGGCCCGTTCAAGCAGAATCAGTTCGGCGCGGCGGTGGGTGGTCCCGTCATCAAGAACAAGATGTTCATCTTCGGCGACTATCAGGGGACTCGAATCCGGTCGGTCGGCGGCTCGGTTCAAAATCTCGGGTATGGCGGGTTCTACACGATTCCCACTCAGGCCATGGTGGGCGGTGATTTCTCAAGCTTGCTCGGCCCCGTGATTGGAACCGACGCGGCGGGCGGCGCGATCCGGCAAGGCCAGATCTACGATCCGGCGACGCAGAGGACGATCGGCGGGCAGCTCTATCGCGATCCTTTCCCGAACAACGTCATTCCGAAGGGCCGCTTCGATCCGGCTGCCGCGAAGATCATGGCGCTCTACCCGGCGACAAACCAGCCCATTCCGATCGGGACTTACCCCCAGAACGATTATTTCGTGTCCACGCCCGGCCAGCAGAATACGGATCAGGGCGACGTGCGCACCGATTACAGAGTGACCGACAAGGACACCATCTTTGGCTCCCTGAGCTGGTCGAACCTCAACAAGTTCAATGGTGCGATTTTGCCCGGCGCACTCGATGGTACTCCGTTCAATGCCGTCACGGAAGAAGACCTGGGGCGTAATGCGCAGCTTAGCTGGACGCGGGTCTGGAAGCCGAACATCATTTCGGAAACGCGCGTCGCGTTCAGCCGGCTGGTGACCTCGAGAGTGGGAGCGACCCCGGACACCGACCAGTTCAAGGCGTTGGGCATCGGAGGTTACGACCCAACCGGTCCGCTCAACGGCGGCCTGCCTCAGATTCACTTCAACGACACCACGAATACTCAGCGCTACTATCAGGTTGGCGCCAACGACTGGCTGCCATCCAAGGAATACAATAATGTTTGGGACTTCATTCAGAACGTCGCGATCACCAAAGGGTCGCACGCCTGGAAGTTCGGCGCGGAGTATCGGCCCATTAAGTTCCCGTTCTTCCAAGTGCCTTTCCCGCATGGGGAGATGAATCTCAACCAGAACGATACGGCGTACCCTAGTACAAACAATACCCTCAATGCGAGAACCGGTGATCCCGTGGCTTCGTTCCTGATCGGAGCTTTGGACTCCGGCCAGATCTCGACGACCAACTTCGTTTCCTCGCAGAAAAGCGCATGGGGGTTCTATGCACAAGACGACTGGAAGGTAACCCGAAACCTGACCTTGAACCTAGGCCTGCGATACGAGCTGTTTTCTCCCATTGACGAGCGCTTCGGCCACCAATCGAATTTCGTCTACAGCGACCTGACCCTGTACATTCCGAAGGGCCCGCAACAGGATCTGCCGCTGCCTCCGAACTTCGCCAGTGCGTTTCCCAATGTCAAGGTAAGCCGCGGCGAGGTGGATAGCCACTTGATCCCTTGGGACAAATGGGACTTCGGACCCCGCTTCGGCGCAGCCTACCGCTGGCGCGACAAAACCGTCATTCGCCTGGGCTACGGAATCTTCTACGGCGGTGAAGAGAATCAGGGCGGTAATCCGAATCGTGGGGAATCCGTTCCCTTCAACGAGTCGCCGAACCTGGATCGGACGGGCAGCCTGGGGATATTCGATCCCAACCCGTTCTTCAGCGGTGGCGTTCGTAACGGCATTTCCGGCGGTTATCCGGCCAATGTATTCTCGTTGAATGCGCCGATTTCGTTGCGCGGCGTATCGACCAACTTCCGAAACGGCCTGGTTCACAAATGGAATGTGGCCGTACAGCGGGAACTTCCGGGTCGCATGGCCTTGGAGTTGGCGTACATCGGCAATCACCAGGCCCACCAGCTTTTCCAGCCCGATCCCAATGCATGTGCGAATCTCGGATCGGCCGCTGGAATCAGTTGCACCGCTGGCCTTAGACCGGTTCCGTTTATCGGGGGGATTTCTGGAACGGCTTCGTTCGGCTACGGCAATTATCACGGGATGACGGCCAAGCTGGAAAAACGCCTGTCCAAGGGATTGCAGTTCTTGGGCTCCTACACGTATGGACATGCTCTGGCCAACACCGGCACGACGCTCAGCGGTTCGACCGGTTTCGGGATTCCCGATCCGAGGAACTATGCCAGCGGCTATTCCAGCGCAGCTTGGGACATACGCCACAATTTCGTGAGCACCTTTCTCTACGAGCTGCCATTCGGCCGTGGTAAGACCTACGGCGCCACAATGAGTCGAGCGTTGGATGTCGTCGCCGGCGGATGGCAAATGAATGGCACTCTGGTGGTACACACCGGAGTTCCGTTTACGATTCGATCCAACGGTTGCCAGGGCATCTGGAACGCTTGCCGGCCCGATCTGGTCCCCGGCAAGAGCCCACAAGACGAGCCGAGCGGCGGCCGCAGCCCGGACCTTTGGTTTGATACCAGCGCGGTGACACCGCCCGCTCCACTGACCGGCGGCAACTTGGGATTGCAGACGAACACTGCTCCGCCGACCCGCGCGCTGGATTTCTCGATCTTCAAGTACTTCCCCATAACGGAGCGTACGCGAGTCGAGTTTCGGGCCGAGGGCTTCAACGTTGCGAACACGCCGCAGTATGGCACACCGGACAACAATCGCCAGAATACGAACTTTGGCAAGGTGACCAGCACACAGCCCGGAACGGAACGCCACATTCAGTTCGAACTGCGCGTCCGCTTCTAGCGACGCTTTGCTGGCGGACATGCTTCAGCTTGTCGGTCATGTCCTAAACTTGGAGGGGGGCTTTCGCCTCCCTCCGCCGTATGTTGTGCATGTTTCTGTTGCTCTTCGCGGGTTCGTTCGAAACAGCCTACCGGGCGGGCTTGACGGCGTTGAACAGCAACGATCTGGCCACGGCTCAGACCAGGCTTGAGTCGGCGTCCAGGCTGGAACCGCGAAACGCACGCGTCTGGCTGGCGCTGGCGCAGACCTACGGGAAACTGCGAAAACCGCAAGCCTCCGCACGGGCGGCCCGGAACGCCGAGACCTTCGCGAAGGAACCCGCTGTCTTGCATGGCTTGGCATTTTACTATTCGGAAGCTGCGAACGATGCAAAAGCCGCCGAGTTGGAGGCGCGGTATGCCGAGAGCACTCCCGATGCTTTCCCTTCCGCGGTCGAGCTGTATCTTCGCGCGGGCAAGCCAAAACCGGCGATCCAGACGGCGCGCAGGGGACTGAGAACGAGCGACCGCGCCGACCTGCACCACGTGCTTGGGAAGGCCTACGATGCCGATGGCAACCCGGCTGGCGCGCTGGCGGAATTCAAGGCGGCGCTGGAACGCAGCCCGTACGACGAATCGTTCTATTTCGATCTGGCGCAATTGCAGTTGAGACAGCAAAGCTTCGCGGCGGCTCTGGAAACGCTGGACGCGGGGCGAAAGTACTTCGACAAGAGCGCGCAGATGGAGCTGGCGGCCGGAGTCGCTTTTTACGGACTGCGGCGGTTCCCGGAGGCGATCGACGCGTTCCTGCGGACGATTCGCCTGAATCCGGGTGTTGAGCAGCCTTACATTTTTCTGGGGCGAATGCTGGATCAGAGTGAAGACCGGCTGCCTCAAGTGGTGGCGGCGTTCTCCGCGTTCGCGCAGGGCGCACCCGGCAACTATCTGAGCAGTTTCTTGTACGGAAAAGCGCTGGCGGGCGAGGATCCGCAAGGGGCGGCGGCGTTGTTACGAAAGTCCATCGCGAGCAATGGCGAGTTCTGGGAATCGCATTTTGAATTGGCGCTACTGCTCGAGCAAGACGGCCGATTCGAGGAAGCCGCGCCGGAACTGCGGCGGAGCATCGAGTTGAATCCGAAGGACCCCGCGCCGCACTACCGCCTGGCACGGATTTACGATCGGCTTGGAAAGGCAGGGGACGCGCAGGCCGAACGCGAATTGCACGCGAAACTATCCACGGCCGGAACCGCGATAAAATGAGGTCACTATGAATCGTCGGCGCTTTTTGGCAACCGCGGCCGCTTCCGTCACGGGCCTCGAAGCCGGGGAAACCAAAGGCAAGCTGCTTTTGCCGAGTGATGAGCCGGACGAACTGGGCTTCCGGCTCATGTGGTACAGCCCGGCGCCCGCCATCGATATCTCGCGTTACCAACTGAACATTCGGGGGCTAGTGGAAAGGCCGCAAGCGTTCCGGCTTGCCGGGCTTCGCCGGTTTCCTCAAGAGAGTCAAAGCTCGCGGCTCAAGTGCGTGCAGTGCTGGTCGGCCCGCACCACGTGGGGAGGTTTTCGTTTCGGCCATCTCCTGGAAGCGGTGAAGCCTTTGCGCGGAGCGAAAGCCGTGCGCTTCGATTGCGCCGACAAATGGTACGAATACTTTTCACTTCAGGATCTGGCATCCCCAGGAGTGCTGCTGGCGCTCGACATGGCGGGCAAACCGCTCGCGGATCGTCACGGCGCGCCGTTGCGGCTCATCGATCCATCGCGCTACGGATACAAGTCCGCGAAGGTCGTTACCTCGATTGAATTCGTGGCCGAAGGGAAAGGCAGCATGGCTTGCGATATTGGGCCGTACTACTCGCCTGGCGGAGAAATCAAGGCGGGCTACGATCATCCGCTCGATCTGGGCCCGAAGGAGCGCCGCAAGATCTCAGGCGGCGAGATCACGGAGTATTGATGTTCGATCTGACCAAGCGCCGCTTCGTTCAGCTGGCCGGGCTTTCGATCGCGAATCGCATTCTGCCGGGCCGGCTTCGCGCGCAGGAGCTGAAACCGCGCGGTCCATCGAACAAAGTCATTCTCGTGACCTTCGGCGGCGGCGTGCGCTATTCCGAGACATTCGCGCCGGAAGGATTGGTGAACATCCCGAGGCTGGTGGAGCTTCGTCCGCAAGGCCACTTCTTTAGGAACTGTGTCAATTCGGGTGTGCTCTCGCACTTTAACTCCACGGCTAGCATTGTGACCGGCAACTGGCAGCGGGTTGACGATTTCGGCTCTGAACCTCCTGCCAAGGCGACGCTGTTCGAGTACTATCGCAAGCAGACCGGGGCGGGTCCGCTGGATGCGTGGGTGGTCGCCACCAACAAGAGCTTCGCGTCGATGGGCTGGGGATCGGACCGCTCGCTCGGACAGCCGTACGGCGCAAACGTGGTGCTTCCCAAGCAGCTGCTTCTCGAAGCGGTGCAGGAAACAGTGAAAAAGGGCTCGCGGGGAGGGGTGGCGGACCGTGAGAATGTCCTCCGGCACCTGGAAGGCGTGTTGAGCGAGGGCTACGAAGGCGTCGGCTGGACGATCTTCAAAGCCGGGCACAAGCTCGATCAGCACGTGCGCGATACGCTGGTGCGCGGCTTGGCGGAATACATCAATGGGCCGGAGGCGCCCAGTTCCGGCGACGAGCTGACTTTTTTCATCGCCCGCGAGATCATGCGGGAATTCTCGCCCCGCCTCATGCTCGTCAATTTTTGGGACATGGACGTCGCACATTGGGGCTCCTATTCCCTATATCTGAACGCCATCACGCGAACGGACCGCTTGACGGGGATGCTATGGGACGAGATTCAGACCAACGCCAATTACAAAGGTAAGACCACCATGCTGGTTTTGCCGGAGCTGGGCCGCGATGGCGACGCTAACGCCGCGAATGGGTTCCTGAATCATCGCAGCGGAGACCCGTCATGCCGGAACATGTGGCTGCTGGCTCTTGGCGGTGGGGGGGGCGCCGGCGTTCCACGCGGAGAGTCGGAACGCGTGGTGCACCATGTGGATGTCGCGGCGACGGCGGCCGAGCTGCTCGGCATCAAGGTCGGCGGGCTCGCGGGATCTCCCATGGGAGAGCTGTTGTAATGCCGGCCAAGTCCCCCAAGGTTTCCGCCACGTTGCAAAACCTGATCGACAAGGGCTTGCTGGATCGTTTGCCGGTGTCGTTTTCCGCCTTCTGCATTGACCAGATGCAGGAGTGGGAGCTCTTATTTCCGGCCGAGCGTAATTACTACGAGCGGCTATTCGCCCTGCTCGATCGATCGAGCCCCGCGGCTGTGGAACGGCTATTCGCGCCGATCCGCGAGATCGAGCGAAAGATGGGCGTGAATGAGAAGACCTGGCCGGCGGACCGATTCACGCTGGAGCAAGTGGATTTTCTCAATCGCAACCCCTATTATCCGGAGTGGCGCCGCGCCGTGGCCGCGGTGTTCGCGGAACTGGATCCGGTACTCGACACCGAGACGGTTCGCGGGGGACACGCCCGCCTGGTGGTGGTGATTGCTCCGGCGGAGCTCCCGGTGGATGCCGCCCGCATGTGGACCCGGCTACCGAACCGCGGCAAGCGGATCGCGATCCAGGCGCCCGAGCGCGTCGAGGAATTCGCTGCGTTGCTGTTGACCGGAACAAAAGACGGACGTGCGCCCACGATTGCCGAGCGGTTTGCTTCCGGCAAAAAGGGAGGGGCGTATTCGTCCTGGATTGTCGAAGCGGGCTCGGGGCTGTCGCGGCTGGGCGGCGATTCGAGTTCCGTCGTGAAATACAGCTACACGTCGCTCGATACCTACCGAAAGAGGCTGATGCAGGAAGTGCAGCGCGTGGTGGATTCGCAGGAAGCCGCGGGCCCCCGCCAACTGAGCGCTCGGCTGAAGCAGCTGAAGATTCTGGCCTCGGAGGGCGGCGTCGCCCGGGACCCGATTCTCGCGGAATTTGCACGTGCGATTCTGTTGAGCGGCAACGGGACGCTACTTCTCAATAACACGTTCGTCGAGTGGGCTACCGTGCAAGCGGTACGGCGCGCCCGGCCTTCGGTGGCCATCATCGGCTTTGGGGTCCGCAACAAGGTGAAACCCTTCAGTAATTTGCTGATCTATGCCGATCAGGAAGCCGCAAATCCGATTCCCACGCAGATGGACACGCTCGGCTCTTACGTAGACCTCGAAATCTTCTATCAGTATATCTGGCAGGAATTCGACAAATACGCGGAATATAGCAATAATACTGCCTATGTGTTTGCCGGCGAGGGACTCGATGAAGTGCTGGCCATCGCTCCTCCCGATTTCCCCTTGCTGGCGGCAAGCGAGCCCTTCACTCTGCCGACGGTTTTCCAGCATCTCACCGATTGGCTCGGCGTGGGCGCATGAACCGGCGCGAGTTTTTGGGTGGTCTGGCGCTATCGGCGTTTCTTCGGCCCAAACACTGCGCCGCCAGTCCATTCCCGGTCCGCTTTCCCCGGGCAAGCCCGTATGAAAGCCTGATTCCGTTCATTGCGCCTGGCAACGATGAGTTTCCCGAAGAGAAGACCGCGATGGAGATCGCCGCGATGCTCGCCGGGAAGCGGCCACTGCCTCTTACACCGGATTTCCGTGGGACGTCGCCCATGCCAGTGCGCTATCGGGCGGTGGCGGACGGCGTAGAGGAAGCCGAGTTCGGGGGAGGTCCTTTTGAGGAAGGTCTCCGCGCTTGGGTCTCATTGCCTGGAGCGGGCGATGCGCGGTATTTTGTGCTGCCGGACGATACGGTGCGTTATGAAATCGAGAGTCCCGGCCAGTATCGCACCGGTTACTGGAAGCAGAGGTGGAAGGATGGCCGGATCGCGGAGTTCCAGCCGATTCGCGAAACGCTGGTTCGCTCGGCCAAGCCGCTGTTTCGCGATGTGACCGCGGAGCTGTTTGGGTCCAGCAGTTCCTTCCGCGAACAGATGCTGCGCGGAATTCCGTATTGGCGCGCGCGGCTCGATTCGGCGTCCGGCATCGACATCTACGGCAACAACGGAATTGCGGCCGGCGACATCGATAACGACGGCATCGACGAGCTGTATGTTTGCCAGCCCGGGGGGTTGCCGAATCGCCTGTACAAGCTCCAGGACGGCAGGATGGCCGATATCACCGAGAAAGCGGGCGTCGGGCTGCTGGATGACACGGCCTGCGTGCTGTTTCTCGACCTGCGCAACAGCGGCCATCAAGACCTGGTGGTTCTCCGTGGAAACGGTCCCGTTCTGTTCCTCAACCGCGGCGATGGAACGTTCGCGCTGAGACCCGACGCCTTTCAATTTCGCACCCGGCCGGAAGGCTCTTTCACGGGCATGTCGGCGGCTGACTACGATCGGGACGGCCGGATCGATCTGTATCTTTGCACCTACACATACTTTCAGAGTGAGGATCAGTATCGCTACCCGATCCCCTATCACGACGCGCGGAACGGCCCGCCCAATTTCCTGATGCGCAACCGCCTGGAGGCCGATGGGACGGGGATGTTCGCCGATGTGACGGAGCAGGCCGGTCTCAACCAGAACAACAATCGTTTCAGCTTCGCTCCGGCATGGTGCGATTACGATGGCGACGGCTGGCCGGACCTGTATGTCGCAAACGACTTCGGACGCAACAATCTCTACAAGAACCGGGCCGGTCGTTTTGAAGATATCGCGCAGCAGGCAGGCGTTGAAGACCTGGGGCCCGGCATGAGCGCCGCGTGGTTTGACTATGATGGCGATGGACGCCCGGACCTGTATGTTTCAAACATGTGGAGCGACGCCGGCCAACGGGTCGTCCAACAGCCGGCGTTTCGTCCCGTGCACGATGAACCCGAGGCCTATCGGCGGCACACCAAGGGCAACTCGTTGTATCGCAATCGCGGCGACGGCACATTCGAAGAGACCGGAGCAGGGCAGGGCGTCGAAATGGGCCGTTGGGCCTGGAGCGCCGACGCTCACGATTTCGACAACGATGGATCGCCCGAAATCTACGTGGCCTGCGGCATGCTCACCGGATCATCCGTTGCGCCCGAGGCGCCCGACTTGATGAGCTTTTTCTGGCGGCAGGTAGTGGAGAAGTCACCGGCCGTCCTCGAGCGCTCGGAAGAATACGAGAACGGCTGGAATGCGATCAATCAGTTCATTCGTGAGGGCTATAGCTGGAACGGAGGCGAGCGGAACGTCTTCTACGCCCGCCGGAGCGGCCACTACTACGATTTTTCGGGAGTAAGCGGCTTGAACCGCGCGCTCGATAGCCGGGCGTTTGCCGTGACGGATTTCGACGGCGATGGGAACTTGGATCTCCTCGTGAAGAGCCGGCTAGGTCCGCAGTTGACGGCGTTCGCCAACGATTGCGCGGGCGATCGCAAGGCGATTGCCATCCGGCTGGCCGGCACAAAATCGAATCGGGATGGGATTGGCGCCCGCGTCGAGGTGGACGGGGCCGTGAAGTTTCTTCAGGCAGGCTGCGGCTACATTTCGCAACACACCAAGATCTTGCACTTCGGATTGCGTGAAGCGAACCAGGCGGCGCACGTCGAAATTCTGTGGCCATCGGGCGAGCGGCAGGAATTTCGCGGACTCGCCGCTGGATTCCGGTACGAGATTACGGAGGGTTCCTCCGATTTTAAGAAGGAGCCGTTCGCCAAGCGCGTCTTCGCCAAGACCGATGTCTCACTTGTCTCCGACAATGAATCAAGAAATCACGATACCTGGCTGCTCGAGCCGGTGCCGCTTCCCGACAAACGCAAAGGGCCCGGCCTGTTGTACCTGGGCGAAGGCGAAAGACCGGATCTTTCCGGCAGTGTGGAGGTTGTGAATCTCCGAAGCGAGGCGCCGGACGTGGCGGCGGCCTACGCGATCTTCCGCCGATATCTCTTGGACTGGCGTCCCGGCCTGGTCCTTCCACTCGCGTTTCTCGTGGATGAGAACAGCCGCGTTCATAAGCTCTATGCAAGTATTCCGGACGCGGCCTCGCTCGCGGCCGATCTCGACCTTATGCGCGAGGGGACGCGGCAGCGCCTGGCGCTTCCGTTTGCCGGGGACTATATAGCGCAGCCACGCCGAAACTACTTCAAGCTCGGAGCCGCGTTCTATGGGGCGGGTTTTCCGGGGCATGCACTCGGCTATCTGGAGCAAGTGGTGCGCCAGACGCCCGGAAACGACAAAGCGCTCAACGCGCTCGGGCAGATTCATCTGGAGGGCGGACGGGCGCAGCAGGCGAAGCCGTATCTTGAAAAAGCGATTGCTGTGAATCCGCGTCTGGGCGAGGCGTGGAATAACCTGGGCGGCGTGGAGTCGGCAGCCGGAAATCTGCAAGAGGCGCTGAAAAACTATCAGCGTGCCATCGAGTTGTTGCCGAAGGCGGCTTATCCACTGGTCAACGCGGGTGAAATCCATGCGGGACTGGGTGATACCAACGCCGCCGAGGCGATGTTTCTGCGCGCCACGCAAGTGGATCCCAAGGACCCTGAGGCCTTGAATCAGCTTGGTCTCCTCGCCGCCCGGCAACAGCGCAACACTCAAGCGAAGGAGTGGTTTCAAAAGGCGATCGCACTGAAGCCGGACTACAGTGGCGCGATCAACAATCTTGGGGTATTGTATCTGCAGATAGGCCAGGCAAACGATGCGATCGCGGCGTTTTAGTACGGTATCGGGGTTGCGCCGCAGGAAGAGGATCTGTATATGAATCTCGGACGCGTCTATGTTTCATTGGGCCGGCGCGACAGGGCACGCGAAGTAATGCTTCGGCTGCTGGAGAAGAAACCTGGCAGCGCCGCAGCGGCCCGGGCGCTTCACGATTTGGAGGCGCGATGATCGTCGCTTCGCTATTGATCT
>JBGPHB010000024.1:0-12896 GCA_041484155.1 Bryobacteraceae bacterium | reverse complement strand
GTTGGCGATCACGCGCACACTCGGGTTCGACCGCACGCGTTCGAGGGTGCGGTCGCTTGAAGCATTGTCCACCACGATGGCCGTGACGGGCATTTTACCCAGAGCCTCGAGACACTGCCCCACAAATTGTTCGGAATTGTAGGTAACAATTACCGCCGCAGCAGCCAGAAGTATGCCCTCCAGTACCAGCCAGACCCTGCCTGCCGTTCCAGTTCAAAGATCTCCTTTTCACTAGCTTCCACAACACCGCGAAGCAGTTCAACTTGTAGTAAATCAGGCACTATGCTTCGAGCCGCTTTCAGCCCGGAGATCTTGCCGAGCAGATAGGGAACGCCGCAGCCGTGGCGAAGCGCCACCAGTCCCCAGAGCAACTGCCCTGCCAATATTGGCCAGCGTGGTTGGCCGCGAAAGTACTTTGCTGCTAACAGAACCTGATTCCGCGCCAGGTAGCGCACTGTATCCGGATTCCACGTCCCCAGAGTGGAACTGCCACGATGACGGGCAACGGCGGCGGGGACATAGATGCCCTGCCGGCCTGCCAGCGCGCAACGCAGGCCGAAGTCTACGTCCTCCAGGTAAGACTCAAAAGCTTCGTCAAGCACACCAATTTCATTGAAGAGCTGGCGGCGAAAAAGCGCGGCGGTCATGGGGGCAAGACGGATGGGGCGCGGCTCGTTCCACAAGGGAGAATCTGGTTTCCCGGCGCCGGCGCGGTAGGCGCAAGCTCCACGCGAAATCTCGTCAAAGGCGCCGTCGAGTGTGGAAGGATCGTGAGTGCGCAAAAGTTTCCCGGTAGCAAACCACGCACTTTGGAGCTCAGCATGCGCCAGAAGCGTCATCAGCCAGTCTGGCGCTAGCGTCACGTCGTTGTTTAGAATCGCCACCCAATCAGCCCGGCTTGCCTCGATGCCACGATTTACGGCAGCGGCGAATCCGAGGTTGCGCCCCAATCGCAGCACGCGAGCACCCGCCCGGTCCGCCAGTTCCGAGGAACCGTCGGTCGAACCGTTATCGGCTACGATAATGGCGTCGAACGGCCTCTGCTGGGCCCTGAGGCTCGTCAAAAGCGTTTCCAGGAGATCGCGGCGGTTCCAATGGGGAACGATGGCAGCGACCCTCGTCATCAGGAGAACCGCTTCTTTACCAGGAACCAGAGATTATAGAGTCCGTCACGCCACGGGTTCAATTTGACCTCACCGAGTCGCGAAGTGTACATGATCGAGATTTCAGCAAAGCGCACGCGGTTACTTTTGAGCGCCTCGATCTTGATCTCCTCGGAAAACGCCATTCCGTCGGCGACCAGGTTCATTCCCTCCAGCATCGAGCGCCGGAAGACCCACATTCCCGACTGCGAATCGCGGACCCAACGGCCATACAGCAGCGACATCGCCAGCGACAGCATCACGTTGCCGAACTTGTGTTTCAGACTCATAGACTGCCGGTCGCGTACCGGGAAACGCGACGCGTTCAGGAACTCCACGTCCAGGTGGAGGAATGCTTCTAGAAGATAAGAAATGGCATCGGGCGGATAGCTGTGATCGCCATCGAGCGTCACGATGATATCGCCCGAAGCCGAGGCGAAGCCGGTCTTGTAACTGCGCCCATAGCCGCGGACATCCTCGCGGATTACCTGCGCACCGAAGCTCCTGGCCACATCCGAGGTGCGATCGGTGGAGCCGTTGTCGACGACAATCACTTCATCGACGAACTCCGGCATTCGCCGCAAAACTGATTCGATCCCTTGTTCTTCGTTCAGGCACGGAATGATCACCGTGATCCTCTGAGTCTTGTACATTCAACCGTTCCACCAGAATAGCTTGTGAGCGTATCATGGAGCCATGAAGTTGTTTTCGTGGTTCATTGGAGCAAGCCTGGGTCTGGCGTGCGTCTGTGGCGCTGATTTGGGCGACACCAAGACCGTGTATCTGCTGCCCATGGCAAGCGGACTCGATCAGTTCCTGGCCATCCGTCTCACGACGGGCGCCCTTCTGCAAGTGGTGACCGATCCGCAAAAAGCCGACGCCGTCCTGACCGATCGCATCGGTACGGCTTTTGAACAGAAGCTGGATGACCTTTACAACGTGAAGCCGAAAAAGGAGGATCAGGACAACCTCCAGTCAGACAGCGGGAAACCGGTGATGCAGCCGCTCTCGCGCGGCAAGGGGGCGATTTTTCTGGTGGATCGTAAGACCCGGAACGTTCTCTGGAGCACGTATGCGCTTGCGAAAAATGCTACTCCGGGCGAAATGAACCACCTCGCTGACAAGATCGCCGGCAGGTTGGAAAAGGATCGGAAAGGGAAGTAATTAGATGGGCTTGAGTGTCCAGAAGAACCCCGCCCTGACGGGCGGGGCTTTCAAGGCGGTCGGTTAGGTCGACGCCATGCGCTGTTGCACTTCGGTTCGATAGCACTCGACCAGGCGTTCGGTCATGACTCGCATATCGCGCTTCGCCACTACGTCGGCGCGGGCGCGCAGGGCCATAGCGGTCGCTTTCTCCGGATCTTGAAATAGGTCGAGGATATGTCGTGCGAAGGATTCCGGGCTATCCGCCAGCGCGCAGACTTCACCGTCGGTGCTGGCAAGGCCTTCCGCGCCGAGACGCGTCGAGACCACCGGGATGCCGGCGGCGAACGCCTCGAGCAATTTCACACGCACACCGGACCCGCTCAAGATCGGACATACGAACAACGCATAGCGGCTCAGAGGTTCTCGTACGTCCTCGACGAAACCGATAAGATCGATGGCTTCAGCTTCCGGAAGCGAGTGACGCGGCGGCGGGTCCGAGCCAATCACGATCAGGCGCGCCCGCGGCTCCGTGGCGCGAACCCTGGGGAGGATGTGCTGAATAAACCAATGCAGCGCCTCTTGATTCGGAAGGTGACGGAAGCTACCGAGGAACAGCATCGTGAACGGCTCGCGGCCATCCGGGCGGAAATTGTAGTGCGAGGTGTCGATCCCCGCCCGGAAACCGTCGTCGATGCGGCCGCGGAGCTGGGGCAGGAAGGAGGCGATGTAGTCGGCGTTCTCCCGGCTGCAGACTTGAATCCGATCGGGCTTCGGGAGCAGGCGCAACTCATACCGCAGGGAACGCAGGTACTCCCAGCGGGCCTGCACCTTTTCGATGACGCTGTTCATGTAGGGCAAGCGGCGCGCAATGGATTGGAAATAGACGTCGTGCTCGAAAAGGATGCTGGGGATGCGCCGAAATTGGCCAGCATACTGGCCCATCACCAGGTACTCGAGCTGCAGGAGGTCGATGGAGTGGGTGTAAATTTGCCGGTGGATGAGCCAGGCGAGATCGCGGTTTCGAAACTCACGCACTGCGTGGGGTTCCGTTGAGCCGAGCGCCTTCTGCCGGCCCTCGAGGCGAATCACATATTCGACCGAGGCGCAGATGCGCTCCAGTTCCTCATGCGGCTTGCGCTCGTGGGGATAATCCAGGAGCACGATCAGGTGCAGTTCGCACAGCCGGGCAAGCTCCCGGATGGTTTGGTACATGAACACGCCGCCGCCATGGACCGGCGGACAAATCGGATAGGGCGAGACGAACAGCACGTGCAAGCGGTCGTTATCCAGGGTCCCGAACGTGTCGCGGAAATGACCGGCGAGAGGGCGGCGAAAGGCTTCAGCATCGGAAATGGCGGCCAGCGCGTGAGCTCGGGCGCGTGAGACCAGGGTTCGTGGAAGCTGGACGAAGGCGCGGCCGATCCCGGATAGACTGGTGCGCTCCGGGGAATCGCCGAAGAGCCAGCTCAACATTGCACCGGCCCAGGTATAGAAAAAATGGGGGCCCAGGAGTCGCCACTCGTGGATGTTTTTCCAGGTGAAGAGGAGAAAGTTCTTCTTCAGCACCGATTGGATGTATGCGGCGGTGAAGTGGCGGCCGATGGTACCGCGGTGTTCGTGGTAGACCACGCTGGCCGGCTGATACAGGACCTTCCATCCTCGTTTCCAGGCCCCAAACCCCAGATCGGTGTCTTCGAGGTAGAAGGGCGAGAGGAGTGGATCAAGGCCGCCCAGCTCGAGGAACTTGCGGCGGTCGAATGCGCACGAACCGCCGCCACCGTAGAAGCACGGGTAGGGTTCGCGGATCGCCGGTTCGGTGCGATGCCGGACTCGGAGGCCGCCCTGTTGCCACCACCCTTCGGTAAGGCCGGTTTCTTCGCGCAGCTTGTTGAGATCCGTAAAAAAGATCTGGCACGCGACGGAGAAGACCTTCTCGTCGGTGAAAACGTTGAGAAGTGGCCCGAGGAAGTCGCTTTCCACTCGCATGTCGCTGTTGAGCAGAACGACGATATCGTGCCGCGCGGCTCTGAATCCGACGTTGGATCCGCCGCTGAATCCGAGATTCTTCTCCAGCGCGATCAGGCGGACTTGCGGGAAGCGTTCGAGGACGAGCTCGGCGCTTCCATCGGTCGAACCGTTGTCCACAACGACGATTTCGCTGCCAGGAACTTTGTCGACCGCGGCAATTACCGACGGAAGGTACTTTTCCAGAAGGTCGCGGCCGTTCCAATTTGGAATCACGATGCTGGCCGCTCGCGTGTCGGGCTTTGTATCGCGGCGAAGGGGCTTACGCGGGAGGATCCAGTGGGCTAGATCGCAGAGGAACAACAGAAGCGCTGCAAGAACCAGCAGCAACGGCGAGAGAATCGCGAGCGGTAGTCCCTGTAACAGGCGCCAGAAAACCCCCAGACTGCGGCGCATTAACCTTCCACTCGCGGGCCCACGCCGACGGCGCGGCCGAGCTTGAGCCAGCGCGAGTCGCGGAGCATTTGGAACTGCGCCTCGAGTCTTTCGAGGCGAGCTTGAAGTTGTTGCGCCCAGTGCGTGCGCTCGATGACGTTTGCCTCAGCGGCGTCGAGAAGGCGAACGGCTTCCGCCAACTCGCCACACTTGCTGGCGAGTTCGGCGGATAGACGACTTTCGGTTTCGAGAGCCCACTCCGTTTTCAGACGATTCTCGTCTTCAAGCTCGGCGAGTTTGCGCGTGGCGGCCGTTTGTTCAACGTTCAACTCGTCTTGCAACTGCGCGATGCGAGCCAGGGCGGCTTTCCAATCCTTCTCGAGTTGAATAGCCCAGCGATTATGCTCTTCGAGGTGCCGGGTCTGGTCCTCATGGACCTCGATCAGGTTCTGCCGATCCGCGGTTACGTTTGTGAGCCACTGCCTGACGGTGGCGAGCTCGTCTTCAAGCAGTTGGATGTGCTGCTCGCGTTCGCGGAGGACATTTGAAGCACGAGGGACGTACAGGAAGCTGCGAAGCTCGGGCGCCAACTCCTTCGCGCAGACTGCGAGAAAGAAGTGGGCTTCAGCGGGGGATCCCGGCGTTCCGTCGATGCGGGCGTCCAGCGGAACGGTGGACTGGTGGGGGCAGAAAGCGAAAGACCCGATCCAGTTCTGGAGCAGGATGGTTACGCTGGGGAAGAATTCGGCCAAGGCATCCCGAAATTCGGCAAACTCGAATTCGTGCGTGTGGAAAGGATTTGGGCCTTCTTTGGTTCGAGACTCGGCGTAGTAAAGCTTGTTCGGCGTGGAAACCAGGAATACTCCGTTGTGTTGTAACACCCGCCGGACTTCGGCGAGCAGCGTGCGCCAATCCGACAGATGCTCGATCACCTCGAACGCAGTTGCGAGATCGAAGGACTGGTCCGCGAATGGAAGGGCCGTAGCGGAGGCCTGAACGAAGTGAGTGTTGACCAGGGGGTAATGAGCGCGGGCGTAGGTGACGGCCTCTGTGGCGACGTCGATACCGGTGATCAGGCGAGCGCCGCGGGCGAGCTCCGCAACACCATAGCCTGCGCCGGCGCCGATGTCGAGCGCATTTGCGTTGGATGCGTACCGGGACGCGAACGCGTAGCGCGCAATGTGCTCAGCCCAAAGATCGTCATTCACCTCGCCGGGGATGACGCGCTCACCGGTGAACTCAATCACAGCGCTGCGGCTCCGGCGCCGATTTTCGAGTTCACTTCGATTCGGCAGGGAAAGTGAAATTGCCCGTACATGGGTCCGTCCGACCGGCCCATGTGCAGGACCACGGCGTTGTCGATCCAGTCACACATCGAATAGTGCTCAAGTGTGCCATCCGCCACGGCCGGTGAAAAAGAGAACGAGGAAGCATACAGCGCGGGCAATTCAATATAGAAATCGACGGTGCAAACGTCTCCGGACATCATGGGAGAAAGCGGATAGCCTTCGCGCGCGGTGTTGGTTCCGGCAAAATCGACGCCCAGATGATTGCGGAACATGAAGCCGACAATGGGTCGATCCAGGTTGGACTTGGCTCGGACGCTGATTCTGACGACCACCGTAGAATTCGGCTCCAAGGACTGGACACGCCGGCCCGAATTGTCGTAAATGGCGATACCCAGAACCTCGGCCCGGCCATCGCCGAACCGATGATCGATGTTGGGAATTCCTTCGACTACCTCGACCGGCTGAACGGAGGCCTGGTGAGGGTGTGTGACGGCGTCGTGCGCCAGGTATCGGGCGTCCTTGTCGGCCATCGCCGCAAGGTATTTGGAAACAACGAGATCCGTCTTTCCAATCGCCATCAAATGGCCGCGCTCCAGCCACATCGCGCGATCCCCCAAGGCTTTGACGTCGCCAGTCGCGTGAGAGACGAACAGAATGGTAATTCCACGGGACCTGAGTTCGTGCACTTTCCGCATGCACCGCTGGCGGAAGTAAACATCGCCGACCGAAAGCGCCTCATCCACCAACAGGATCTCCGGATCGAGATGAATGGCAACGGCAAACGCGAGGCGCACGACCATGCCGCTGGAGTAGGTCTTGACGGGCTGGTGGATGAAGTCGCCGATCTCGGCAAAGGCCTCGATGTCACCGAAGCGGCGATCCATGTCCTTGGTGGACAAGCCCAGGATGGCGCCGTTCAGGTACACGTTGTCTCGGCCGGAGAATTCGGGGTTGAATCCGGAGCCAAGCTCGAGCAGCGCGGCTACCCGTCCGGTGACTGTCGCGGCGCCGGAAGTCGGTCCGAGAATACCGGCGCAAATTTGCAGGAGGGTGCTTTTTCCGGAGCCGTTCTCCCCGACGATGCAGAAGGTTTCCCCGCGACGCACGTCGAAGCTGACGTCACGTAAGGCCCAATAGTCGGTGTGAAAACTGCGCCGGTTGAAAGTAGCCAGCTCCTTGAGGCGGTCGCCCGGCGCGGCGTAGATCGAGTAACTCTTCGAGAGGCGCGAGAACTCGATTGCGGGGGCGGACACTATTGAGATTGTAGACCACCGCCTTGAATAATAGATTCAGACCTCCTTGTGTGATTACTTGACAGAACTTGCGCCCGCTGCATACGCTGGTGAGTGCGCCGGTGTAGCTCAGGTGGTTAGAGCGACGGTCTCATAATCCGTAGGTCGCAGGTTCGACTCCTGCCGCCGGCACCACCGAGAAGCTCTTAGCGATCAGCTGTCAGCGATCAGCCGTGGGTGTGATGCTGACGGCTTTGGCCCGAATTCTTAGCTAATTCCGTTGGACCCCAAGATGTGCTCGAATAGCCGGTCCAGCTCCGCCTGAGAGTAGTATTCAATTTCGATGCGGCCGCGCTGCTCACTAAGTTCCAAAATCCGGACCCGCGTTCCGAGAGCGCGCTCAAGTTGGTCTACTGCGGCCTTGACGTTGGGGTCAGGACTCGATTCTCTACGCGCACCGCCAGTTCTGGGTCGGTCGGCGGTGAGTTCCTGAACCAGTGCTTCCACTTGCCGAACGGACATGCCCTGAGCGGCGGCTTTTTCGGCGACTTGGATTTGCGTCTCGGCGGCCGAGAGTCCCAGGACAGCTTTGGCGTGTCCCATAGTAAGTCTTTGTACTGCTATAAGTTGCTGAACTTCTTCGGGGAGTTTGAGCAGCCGCAGCGTGTTCGCGATGGAACTTCGGTCTTTGCCAGTGCGGCGAGCGATGTCCTCCTGCGAAAGACCCAGCTCGCGGGCGAGGCGGTCGTATGCGTGGGCGGTCTCGATTGGATTCAGGTCCTCACGTTGGATGTTCTCGATGAGGGCCAGCTCCAGCATGTGCGGATCGGCAACATCTTGCACGACGACGGGAACGTCCGTGATTCCCGCCAGCTTGGCGGCGCGCCAACGACGCTCCCCGGCGACGATTTGATAACTCTCGCCATGTCTCCGCACGATGAGCGGCTGGATGATGCCATTGGCGCGAATGGACGCAGCCAGCTCCTCAAGTCGTTCAGCCTGAAAGACTGTCCTGGGTTGCATCGGGTTCGGTCGAATGGTGTCAATAGGCAGACGCGCGGGTGCAGATGTGATGGCCGGTGCCGGTGCGGCGGCGGCTGACGATTGTGCGGAGCGCGGCGGTAGGAGTGCGGATAGGCCCCTACCCAGCGCTCTGTGTGGTTTGTCGCTTCCTGTGGTCATTCTCAAGGATCTCCTTGGCCAACTTAATATAGCTCTCGGCGCCTCTAGACCGCGGATCATACATCAGAATAGGCTTTCCAAAGCTAGGCGCTTCCGCGAGGCGTATGCTGCGAGGTATGACCGTCGCAAGCACGTCGTCGCTGAAGAACTCTCTCAAGTCGTCCGCCACTTGACGGGCTAGGTTTGTTCTATCATCGAACATTGTCAACAAGATACCCTCGATCTTCAGGGGGTGCGAGAAGGTCTCGCGAACCTTCTCTATGGTGTCGATGAGCTGCGAAATGCCCTCGAGTGCAAAGAACTCGCATTGGATGGGAATGAGAACGGAGTCTGCGGCGACCAGCGCATTTAGGGTCAAGAGATCGAGGGCAGGCGGGCAATCGATTAAGATGTACCGATACCGGTCCCTAAGCGGATCCAGCGCCTGCCTTAGCTTGTACTCGCGATCGGGAAGATCTACAAGGTCGAGATTGGCCCCCACCAGGTTCTTGTCTGCTGGGATTAGGTCAAACCCGTCGCACTCGGTTTTCAAAATGGTTTGTTCAGGCGGCATTCCACTGAGGAGTGCGTGATACACCGTCAATAGCTCAGGAGTTTTTTCGATTCCGAGGCCGCTCGTCGAGTTACCTTGTGGATCAAAATCAACTAACAGAACCTGTAAGTCATTGGCTGCTAAGGAGGCACCAAGGTTGATGGCCGTCGTCGTCTTCCCGACTCCGCCTTTCTGGTTAGTGATCGCAATTACCTTGGCCACGTTTTTCAAATCTTATCATGTTCCACGTGGAACATTACCAGCTTTCGGTTGATTCCCCACGGGATGCTTTTCACGTTAGCCGAGAATCCGCCCGCGTCTTCGTCACCCAATAATAGCGCCATATTCGCCGCCAGCCCCGATGCTACCACGTCGGCAGGACGGACGGCACGGGCAATCACCCAGTCGTACCTCGGGTCCAGGGTCTCAGCGCGTTGAGGCACCACACGAACATTAGAGAACGAGCGGGACGCCTCGCGAAGGAACACCGCCTTGCGCTGATGAGACTCTACAAGATCAATCGAGCAATCGGGGCGCAGGACCGCCACCGGAATTCCCGGGAATCCGGCACCTGATCCTACATCGACAATCCGCAGCGGGGTCGGAGGAAGGGCTTTGGCTAAGAATAAGGACTCACAGTAGTGAAGGCGCACAACATCTTCCAACACTATGATTCTAGTTAAGTTAATACGTTTGTTCCAGCGAACTAGTAGATCGTAGTGCTGCTCGAGTTGGTCAAGCTGGACGGTAGACAACCTGCCATATAGTGCAAACTCGGATGCCAAAAGCTCCCGGAACATCACTGTCCGAGGCTAAGATAGACATCGAGCACCGCTACAGCGGCCGGAGTAACGCCAGGAATTCTTCCGGCCTGACCTAGCGTCTCGGGGCGCACCCGTTCAAGCTTCTCCTGAACTTCCCTGGAAAGGCCCGGAATGTCAGTATACAAGAAATCGGTGGGGATCTGCCGCCGCTCCGCACCCCGCAGACGCTCGACCTGTCGCTGTTGTTGAGCGATGTAGCCGGAGTACTTCAGCTCGGTCTCCAATGTTTGCAGCACGCCGTGTACCGGAGGCTCGCTGAGTTGCTTTTGAATCCAACCAGTGATCTGGCTCATATGAGCCTCCGGCCGTCGAATCCAGCCGGCCAGCGTAGGACGGTCATCCGCAGCCAGGCCGATGTCGCCAAAAACCACCGGGTCGACTCTTATAGAATTCATGAGTTCACTCAGCCGTGCCTTTTGCTGTTGCTTGCGCAAATACATCTGCCAACGCTCCTCGGTCACCAGTCCGAGACGCCTGCCAATCGGGGTCAGGCGCTCGTCGGCATTGTCAATTCGCAAGTGAAGCCGGAACTCAGCTCGAGACGTGAACATTCGGTACGGTTCGTCGGCGCCCTGGCTGATCAGATCGCCGATCAGGATTCCTGTGTACCCCTCGGTTCGCTCGATCACCACAGGATCCGACCCACCTACGCGGCACGCCGCATTCAACCCCGCGATCAGCCCCTGGCAGGCCGCCTCTTCGTATCCAGAGGTACCATTGATTTGCCCGGCAAGGAACAGCCCTGAGATTGCCTTGACTTCAAGAGAACTGGACAATTCCCTGGGATCGATGCAATCGTATTCGATCGCATAGCCCGGGCGGATCATCTCAGCGTTTTCCAGGCCTGGTATCGACGCTACTGCGCGAGACTGCACGTCAATCGGCATGCTGGTGGACATCCCGTTCACGTAGATCTCGTTGGTATCTAAACCCTCCGGCTCCAGGAAGATCTGGTGCCGGGTCTTGTCGGGAAACTTGACAATCTTATCCTCGATCGAGGGGCAGTACCGCGGCCCCACACCCTCGATTTGTCCGCTGTAGAGCGGCGAGCGCGAGATGTTGTCGCGAATTATCTGGTGGGTGGCCTCAGTCGTGTAAGCGATGTGACAGGGGACTTGTGGGCGATCGATTTTCGTCGTCAGAAACGAGAACGGAGTCGGCTCCGGATCGCCGAACTGCGGTTCGAAGCTCGGCCAATCGATCGTCCGTCCGTCCAGGCGCGGCGGAGTGCCGGTCTTAAGACGCTTCCACTCCAGGTCCAATGTCCGAAGCTGGTCCCCCAGGAGGTTTGATGACGCTTCGCCGCTCCGCCCGCAACTGTACTTCTGCTCACCGACATGAGCCAGACCATTCAAGAAGGTGCCCGTCGTCACCACCACGGCGTCGCTTTCAATGGTCCGCCCATCGCGTAGCAGCACACCCTGAACGCGCCGCGGCGCTGCATCGGAAATGACCAATTGGGCGACCTCCGCCTGGAGGATTCGGAGATTCGGCTCCTTTTCTAGTGTTTCACGCATGCGGTGCCGGTATTGCTTCTTGTCGCATTGCGCGCGCGGCGACCACACGGCCGGCCCACGGCTCGTGTTCAAGAGACGAAATTGAATTCCGACGCGATCCGTCACCTCACCCATCACCCCGCCGAGCGCGTCGATCTCGCGCACCAGGTGCCCTTTGGCGATGCCTCCGACGGCCGGATTACACGACATCTGGGCGATCAGATCGAGATTCATGGTGATCATCGCCGTCTTCAGTCCCAGGCGTGCGCACGCACGCGAAGCCTCACAGCCGGCATGTCCGGCGCCGATCACGATCACGTCGTAAGAGTTCGCCACTTCAGCACTATTCTAGCGGGAGCGCACAGCGCGCGGAGCGCTAGGTTGTGCGCGGGTCAAGAAAGACGCGGTAGAATGACCTCTTCCCACGTGAAAATCCTGATCATCGGCAGCGGCGGACGTGAACACGCGATCGCCTGGCGTCTGGCACAAGAACGACACAGGGTTTATGGCGCGCCCGGCAACCCTGGGATCGCGGAGGTGGGCGAGGTCCTAGCGACTTCGGATTACCTTGCGGCTGCGGATTCCGTCCATCCCGACCTCACGGTCGTCGGTCCGGAGGGGCCATTAGTGGACGGCGTGGTCAATCAGTTCCGGGCTCGAAACCTGCCGGTAGTCGGTCCAACCTGCGCGATGGCGCAGCTTGAAGCAAGTAAGATTCACTCCAAGGAGTTCATGCAGCGCACGGGCATCCCCACGGCTCGCTTTGTTCGCGTCGAGACGGAGGATGCCGCGATCCGCTCGCTCACTCAATTCGCTTACCCCGTGGTGGTCAAGGCGGACGGGTTGGCGGCCGGTAAGGGCGTGATCATCGCTCAGGAACGAACCGAGGCCGTGTCCGCAATCAGAACCTTAGGGCCGCGGTTAGTGATTGAGGAATTCCTTCGGGGCGAAGAGGTGAGCTTTATCGTCCTGAGCGACGGCCGCAACGTAGTTACGTTCGAGCCAACCCAGGACCACAAGGCCGTGGGCGACGGTGATACCGGCCCCAATACCGGCGGTATGGGCGCCTACTGCGACGGCCGGATCCTCTCGGCCGCGGAGTCGCAAAGCGTGCTCGATACGATCATTGAGCCGGCCATCCACACGACCGGATTCACGGGTTTTCTCTACGCTGGCCTGATGATGACGGACGACGGCCCCAAGGTACTCGAGTTCAACGTGCGGCTGGGCGATCCCGAAACGCAGCCCTTGATGCACCGGCTTGACGCCGGCACGGATTTCGGCGACATCCTGATGCGCGCGGCGAACGCTTCGCTCTCCGGCGCCACGCTTCGGTGGAAACCCGATCCATCCGTCTGCATCGTTTTGGCCGCCGCAGGCTACCCGGGTCAGGTTCGTACCGGAGACCCGATCCGCGGAATCGAATCCTGTGGTGCACAGGTTTTCCAAGCAGGCACGAAGACAGGCCCACGCGGCCTCGAGACAGCGGGGGGACGCGTTCTCGGCGTAACCGCGTCGGGGGCGGATTTGCCCTCTGCGATGGCGAGCGCGTACGCCGCCGTTCAGCGCATACATTTCGACGGAATGCACTACCGTCGCGACATTGCACAAAAGGGGCTGAAGCGCTGGAATGCTGCTACAATCAAGCCACAG
>JBGPHB010000023.1:0-12986 GCA_041484155.1 Bryobacteraceae bacterium | reverse complement strand
TGCACTACACCAAGAAACCGCTGAGCGCGATGCCCAACGCGGGCTTGCCCACGGCGGTCGAAGGGCGCAATCTCTACCTGTGCTCACCCGAATATATGGCCCAGTACGCCCGGCGGTTCCTGCAAGCCGGAGTCAAGATCGTCGGGGGTTGCTGCGGCACCACCGCCGAGCACATCAAGGAGATCCGCAGCGAGGCCCGCAGCCTGCAGCATGTGCAGCCGCCGGCATCGATCACGGTCGAGGAGCCTTCCGCGCGCCCCCAGGCGCTGGAGAAACTTCCGGTGGCCCAGAAGAGCTACCTGGGGGGGAAGCTCGCCGCCGGTAGGTTCGTGGCGTTTGTCGAGATCCTGCCGCCACGAGGCGTTGACGCTTCAAAAGAGATCGCCGGGGCGAAGCTGTGCAAGGCGGCTGGAATCGACTGCATCAACGTGCCCGACGGCCCCCGCGCCAGCGCCCGCATGAGCGCGCAGGTCACCTGCCAGCTCATCCACCAGCAGGCGGAGATCGAGGCGGTGCTGCACTTCTGCTGCCGGGATCGCAACATTCTCAGCATCCAGAGCGAACTGCTCGGCGCGCACACCGTGGGGGTGCGCAACTTGATTTGCATCACCGGCGATCCGCCCCGCATGGGCCTGTACCCGGATGCGACCGCGGTCTTCGACGTGGATGCGATCGGGCTCGTAAATATCGCCAACAATTTGAATTGTGGACTGGACATGGGCGGCAATCCGATCGGGTCGCAAACCGCGCTGCTGATCGGCGTGGGCGCGAATCCGGGGGCGCTGAACATGGACGAAGAGCTGCGGCGTTTCGACGCGAAGGTGCAGGCGGGTGCCGAGTACGTGGTGACTCAACCGGTCTTCGACCTCGATCTTCTGGAAGCGTTCCTGAGGCGGACCGAAGAGCACAAACTTCCGTTCCTGGCCGGGATCTGGCCGCTGACCAGCTATCGAAACGCGGAGTTCATGGTGAACGAGCTGCGCGTGCCCGTGCCGGAAGACTACCTGGAGCGAATGCGCCGGGCCGAAAGCGCCGAGGCCGCCCGGGCCGAGGGCATCGCCATCGCCCGCGAAATGGTTCAGCGGGTCAGGCCGATAGTGGCGGGGGTTCAACTGAGCGCTCCCTTCGCCCGTTATCAGATGGCGATTGACGTGGCTGAGGCTATTGGCCCACGCGAATAGCCTGAACCTTTTAGCAGTACTGGCCGATCTATATCTGAACGGTTACACTGGGTTATTCACGTGTACACGGACCTGATCGAAATCGATTTTGAGCGGCCGGGCGCGCCTGCGATCGAGCGCGCCGCGGCGGCAGTCCGCCGCGGTGAGGTGGTGGCAATCCCTACGGACGCCCTCTACGTGCTGGTGGCTGACCCGCTGAATTTGCACGCCGTGGGCCGTGTCTTCGCCGCGAAGGGCCGCGAAACCAATCATTCCCTTCCGCTGCTGGTGAGCGACGTGGTGATGGCTGAAGAACTCTCGAAAGATGTCTCGGCGCGTTTTTATCTTTTGGCGCGTCATTTCTGGCCCGGACCGCTGACCATCATCGCGCCGGCCTCGTCCCGGGTACCGCTGAAAGTGACCGGCAACACGGGACGGCTGGCCCTGCGGCAGCCCCGGTCGAAGGTTGCGATCGCGCTCCTGGAAAGGCTCGCCCAACCGCTGATCTCGACCAGCGCCAACATCTCCGGCGAGCCCACTTGCCGGTGCGGCATCGACGTTTTCGGCGCCATGGACGGGCGGGTGGACCTGGTGCTCGACGGGGGGCATGTGAGCGGCCCGGGGGCGACGACCATCGACATCACCGAGCCGTATTGGCGGGTGATCCGGGAAGGCGCCATCGCTGAAAAAGATATCGCCGAGGTCTTAAAGGGAACCTGACCTCGTTTTCGTTTTTTCCAAAGAGACCACTGGACAAAAGAACAGCCTGGAGTATACTGGGCTAGTTTGTTGGTAATGTCCTCACACTAAATCCGAATTGTGTGAAAAGGGAGTACACCTCGATGCCAATATCCCGCCTCACTCTTTGTGACGTCCTGGAAAACGAGTTTGTAAGCGTCGGTCTGGAAAAAGACGTCGACGAAAACGACCAGGATTATCTCAAGCAGCTATCCGATGCCGAGGCTTCCTTCCGCGGCCGCCACGATCGGTCTTACTTCGAGCTGAAGGATCTTCATCGCCAGGCCCAGGAAGAGTTCGACCGTCAGAGTGCCGAGGGCGAGCCGGCGCCGGCGACCAGACGCGAATACGAGGACAGCGAGAAGCAGCGCCTCGACCGGCTGATGAAAATCCTCGGCACCCGGGAACGTGCCGCGCTGTGCCTGTCGGGCGGCGGGATTCGCAGCGCCACTTTCAGCCTGGGCGTGATGCAAGGCCTGGCACACCGGCTTTTGCTCCAGCGTTTCGATTATTTGTCCACGGTGTCCGGCGGAGGATACATCGGAAGCTGGTTGTCCGCGTGGCTGGCTTACGAAAACGCCGATCGCGGTGGCCCCAGCCCCATCTCTAAAGTTGAGCAAGCTCTCAGCGACTCGCCCAAGAAGAAGGTCGACGGGGAAATTCCGAAAGTCGAACATCTTCGTTCTTACAGCAATTACCTGAGCCCGCACACCGGTTTTCTCTCCACCGATGCCTGGACTCTGGCCGCAACGGTCATTCGGAACATGCTCCTGAATTGGCTGATCCTGGTGCCAGCCCTCGGCGTCGCCCTGTTGGTTCCGAGGCTCTCACTGGCAATTGTCCGCTCGATGGGCCAGGAGCCAGACTGGCTTTTATTCGCGCTTCTGTGGTTTGGGTTCGCACTGGCTGCGCTGGCCGTTTCCAACATCGGCCGGTACCTGCCGTCGATCGGTGGGCAGAAGTGCACGCCCGGCAAATACGCAGGATACGTCTTGACGCCTTTGGTCGTTTCGGCGATCCTCCTCACCACCTTTTGGGCCAGATGGTATGGCGCTGGCCGGAGCGCCAGCCTCGCCTGGTATCTCGCACTCGGCGCGTCGATCCATTTAGTCGGATGGGTGGCCATCGATGTGGTTCCGGCGATCCGGAAAACCTATCGCGACACGAACAAGCTTGGAGAAGCCTTCGGAAAGGGCGTGACTCATCTGGCCGCGCACTGGGCTACGGGATTTGCGATCGTTACCGGTCTGCTGGGAGGCTGGATTGCATACTTGCTCACCGACAACGGGATTCTCGATCCGAAAGCGAATCCGGAACTGAGCACGTGCCTTGCGTTTCCGGCGGTCATGCTGATTTATTTCCTGGTGAGTGTTTTGTTCATCGGCTTCGCCAGTAAACAGACGGACGACGAAGACCGGGAATGGTGGGCCCGATCGGGCGCCTGGATTCTGATCGTGGCCTTCGGGTGGCTGGCGCTCAGCATTCTGGTGATTTACGGACCAATGCTCGTGGGCAAGATCGCCGCGATGATCGGAGCCGGTGGTTTCGGGGTCGGTTATCTCGGTAGCGTCGCCGGTCAGAGTTCCAAGACGGGCGCGGCCAAAGACCAGAAGGACCAGCCCAAAGCAGGGGGCATTCTGTCGTCTACATGGATCTTGACGTTAGCGGAGAAATTCGCACCCGCTATTTTCCTGGTTTGTCTGCTATTGACCATTGCAAAGGCGAGCGAACTGCTTCTGCGGTTGAAATTGATCCCGCTGGCGAAGATAGCGCTGGCCGGCTATGAATGGCTGGACACAGATATTGCCGCCGTGGTTGCGCTGTTGATTCTCTTCGCTGCCATTGCTTGGGTGATGTCTCATTACGTAAACGTGAACACTTTTTCGTTACACGCCATGTACCGCAGCCGGCTGATCCGAGCGTACCTGGGGGCCTCGAATCCAGATCGCGCTCCCAACCCGTTCACCGGATTTGACCCGGCTGACAACCTGCGGATGTGCAAGCTCAGCCCTGGGAAACCGTTCCACATCGTCAACATCGCTCTCAACCTGGTTCGAGGAAAACGGTTGGCCTGGCAGCAACGCAAAGCCGAGAGCTTTACCGTCAGCCGCCTGCATTCGGGTTCGGCCCGCGTCGGGTATCAATCCACCAGGCGCTACGCTGGGACCGAAGGCATCACGCTCGGCACCGCCATGGGAATTTCGGGAGCCGCGGCCAGCCCCAACATGGGGTATCACTCTTCTCCGCTGATGACGTTCCTGATGACCTTCTTCAATGCTCGGCTAGGGTGGTGGCTGGCCAATCCCGGAATTCCGGGGCGAAAAATGTGGCGCGAGCCGGGACCGAAATCCGCGCTCAAATCCCTGCTGGGCGAAGCCTTCGGCCAGACGGACGATGAAAACGAGTACGTCTACCTCTCCGACGGCGGGCACTTTGAAAACCTAGGTCTGTACGAAATGGTGCTGCGCCGCTGCAAGATCATCGTCGTCGTCGACGGCGGCGCCGATCCTACCTACGAATTTGAAGACCTCGGCAACGCGATCCGCAAGATCCGCGTGGACTTCGGTATCTCCATCCATTTGGACAAGCCGATCCGCATGACCGCCGGGCTCAGCCAGGCGAACGTGCACTGCGCGACGGCAGAAATCAGCTACGCCTGCGTCGACCCCGGCGCCACTCCTGGGACGCTGATTTACATCAAACCTGTACTCGATGACATGCAGTCGATCGACGTGGACCACTACTACGCGAGCCACAAACAGTTCCCCCAGGAACCGACGGCCGACCAGTTCTTCGACGAAGCGCAGTTTGAGAGTTATCGACGTCTGGGCTTGGAATCGATCGACAGGATCTTCGCCACGCAAGGGCGTAACCCGGTTCTGCTGACCAACTTTCACGCGCAAGCCGCTCTGCACCGAGGGGCTGGAGGCAAAGCTGTCGGCATTGGATGCTAATGAACGTGCAAAGTGCCGCTTGATCACCAACGCGCCCCGATAGCGCATATACTTTCATTAGAGCGGTCTGCCTCGAGGATCGCGCCCGGCCAGTGATAGGCCAGAATCTGTTTCTAACAGCTCTTCACATGAGCATTTTGACGATTCGACTTCCCGATAGCAAGCACGCCCGATTGAGGAGCCTCGCGAAGACCGGGGGGGCGGCCTAAACAAGCTGATGGACGAGCTCGCCACCGTAGCGCTGGTGCAGCATGACACGGAATCGCGATTCCGAACCCTTGCGGCCCGAGGCTCGAAGGCGGAAGGTTTGGAACTGCTCGGGAAGCTGGACCGCGAGTCCGCCAAGAGGGCCTCGAGGTAAAGCTGTTGGCATTGGATGCTAAGGTTACGCTCGATACATAAAGTAATCCTTGAGTTGGAGTGCCGCACCCAATCCTGCTATGATCATGAAGGAGCGTTCCTGCTGGGTTTGTGTGCGGCCTTCAAAAATTGATCCAATGCTCAATGTCATGGGGTCCGTCTCGATTACGTGCTGGTGAGCAAGCTCCGGCGGGAAACCGCCATGGAGAAGCCTAAAGGCGCGCGGAGGACTCCCCCCTTAAGTTCGGGGTCAAATGACGGAGGCTAGGACGGCTCGGTGGTGCGCTCCGCTTCTGAACGCGCACAACGGACCGCGGCGGCGGCGTTTGGGATGAAGTCCGGTGGCCGTCGCGGCCTGTGCGCTTATTTCCTTCCTTGACGAACCTTCTCTTTATTGGGGATATTTTCGCTTCGCCTGGACGCGGGCTGGTGGCGCGGCACCTGCACGACATCCTCGAGTCTGAAAACATTCATTTGAGCATCGCCAATGCCGAGAACGCCGCTGGCGGGTTCGGGATAACGCCGCAGCTCGCGGATGAGCTGTTTGGGTACGGTCTGGATGTCCTTACCACGGGCAACCATGTTTGGGACAAGCGGGAGATTTACGACTATTTTCCGCGCCAGCCGCGGCTGCTGCGGCCGGGAAACTACGTCGCGGAACTGCCGGGGCATGGCGTAGTGGTGGTCGAGGCCAGCAATGGGGTCGAGTGCGCGGTCCTGAACCTTCAAGGGCGGGTCCATATGCCCTCTACGGACTGCCCTTTCCGCAAGGCCGACGAACTTATTGATGCGCTGCCTCCGGGCGTCAAGGTTCGGTTTGTGGATTTTCATGCGGAAATGACCAGCGAGAAGATGGCCATGGGGTGGTATCTGGATGGACGTGTCTCAGCTGTGATTGGGACGCATACACATATACCGACGGCGGATACGCGGATCCTGCCGAACGGTACTGCTTATCAGACCGATGCGGGTATGACGGGGCCGTATCAGTCGGTCATTGGGGTCGATAAGAGCATCATCTTACAAAGATTCTTGACGCAATTGCCGGTCCGGATGGAGGCGGCTCGGCATGGAGCGGAGTTGCATTCGGTAATCGTCGAGGTCGACGAAGCTACGGGGCGGGCGGCTGCTGTGCGGCGATACACGATAAGCTAGTGACAAGCTAAAGCATGTCCTACTCGTTCCAACAGGCGCGGGAATGCGTGTTGCGGGAAGTGCACGCACAGCCGGCGACCGAGCAGGTGTCGGTGCTCGATTCCGCGGGGCGGGTGCTGGCGGAAGGAATTTCCGCCGATCGGGATTATCCGCCGTTTCCGCGGTCGGCGCGCGATGGGTTCGCGCTGCGAGCCGCGGATTTGCCTGGTGAGTTGCGCGTGATCGGCGAGGTACGGGCCGGCGAAGTTTTCCAGGGCTCGGTCGGTAAGGGCCAAGCCGTCGAGATCATGACGGGAGCGCCGTTGCCGGATGGCACGGACTCCGTCATCATGGTCGAGCATACGGAACGTTCCGGAGACCTGGTTCGCACTGACCGTACGCCGAAACCCGGTGACAATTTCAGCCCGCGGGGGACCGAGGCGCGAAGTGGCGATATCGTGCTCTCGGCGGGCTGCCGACTGGGATTCGCTGAAGTTGCGCTGCTGGCAATGGTGGGGCGCCAATGCGTCTCCGTCTATCGCCGGCCGCACGTGGCGATTTTGCCCACCGGCGACGAGATTGTGGAGGCGGGCGAACAGCCGCGCGAATTTCAAATTCGCAATTCCAATGCTTGGTCACTGGCCACGCAGGTACAGCGCGCGGGCGGGATTCCGGAGATTCTGCCAATTGCGCGCGACAACTACCAGTCTACGCGAAGCTTGATCGAGCGCGGGCTCGGCGCGGACTTGCTGCTGCTGTCGGGCGGCGTCTCCGCCGGAAAATACGATATCGTCGAGCGCGTTCTCGCCGAACTGGGCGGGCACTTCTTTTTCGATCGGGTGCTGATCCAGCCGGGCCAACCGCTGGTGTTCGGTAAGGCCGGCGACAGATTCTTCTTTGGGCTCCCCGGGAATCCTGCTTCGACCATGGTCACGTTCGAGCTGTTCGCGCGTGCTGCGATCGAACGGTTGGGTGGGGCGAGCGAGACTCCCCTGCCCCTCCTTCGAGCCAGGCTGACTCGCGACTTCCGCCACAAGCCGGGTCTCACGCGGTTCCTGCCGGCGAGGCTGAGCGATGACGGCGCGACTGTGACTCCAGCGTCGTGGCATGGCTCCGGGGATATCCCGGCCCTGGCGCGGGCCAACGCATTCCTGGTCGCGGACCCGGAGCGCGAGTCTTGGAACGCGGGTGACGACATCCGGGTGCTGCTGAAGTGAAGAAGCTTTCTCACTACGATGATTCCGGCCGAGCGCGCATGGTCGATGTATCGGCCAAGGCGGAAACGCGGCGCACGGCCAAGGCGCAGGCGTTCGTCCGCATTCGACCGTCGGTGCTGAAAAGGCTTCCGGAGAACCCGAAAGGGAACCCGCTCGAAGTCGCGCGGATTGCTGGTATCTCCGCGGCCAAGCGGACGCCGGATCTGATCCCGATGTGTCATCCGCTACTGCTGTCCCACGTCGATGTGGCGGTGTCGGTGGAGTCGCGAGGCGTTCGGATCGCCGCTACCGTGACCACGACCGGGCCGACTGGCGTTGAAATGGAAGCCTTAACCGCCGCGGCGGTCGCTGCTTTAACGGTATATGACATGACCAAGGCGCTCGATAAGGGAATAGAGATTCAGGATTTGTACTTGATGGAAAAGACCGGTGGCAAGAGCGGGGATTTCAAGAGATGATTCGGGTGGCGGTGGTCACCGTCAGCGACTCTACCGTGGCCGGGACACGGGAGGATCGCTCGGGTCCGGCGGTGCAGGCACGCGTGGCCGAGCTGGGATGGAAAGTTGTCAAGACGCTGGTATTGCCGGACGAGATCCCCACGATCGCTGACGCCGTCTCCCAACTCAGTCGCACGGACGTCGACGTCGTGCTGACCACGGGCGGAACCGGGGTGGCGCAGCGGGATGTCACACCCGAGGCGGTGCGTACGATCGCCGATCGTGAGATCCCGGGGTTTGGAGAGCTGATGCGCAGCGAGGGCAGGAGATCCACGAAACTGGCCGCGCTTTCGCGTGGCGGCGCGGTCACCCGAGGCCGCACGCTGATCGTCAATCTCCCCGGATCGCCTCGCGGTGCGGTAGAGTCATTGAATACGATTGCGGATTTGATTCCGCATGTCGTTGATTTACTTCATGGACGTACGGAACATGCGAAACCAGCGTCCTAGCCGGAGCATCTAAGTTGGGGAGGAGAGCGATGCGAAGATTCTTGTCGTTCCTGTGCGTTGCGGGCCTTCTCGGCGCCCAGAGCCCACCTAAACAAGACGCACCCGAGCCGGTGATCCGGGAGACGTTCAAGTTCGTGGTAGTGCCGGTGACCGTCAACGACAAGGACGGAAGCTTCGTCAATGGCTTGACGCCCTTCGACTTTCGTCTCACGGACAACGGCAGGCCTCAACGGATCACCGAGGATTACGCTTCTCATCCCCTTTCTCTGGTGGTCGCGATTCAAAGCAACGCCGACGTGGAGAAAATTCTTCCTCAAG
Source organism: Bryobacteraceae bacterium (assembly GCA_041484155.1). GTDB lineage: Bacteria > Acidobacteriota > Terriglobia > Bryobacterales > Bryobacteraceae > Palsa-187. The sequence goes on along the minus strand of JBGPHB010000023.1, from coordinate 4,159 downwards.
TGCAGAAATTAGCCAGCGTGTTCGAGTCACTGGTGATCGGGGATAACGGCGAGATGGCCGTCCTGGGGTTCGACCACCGCATCCAGACGCTGACCGATTTTACGTCGGACGCAGCCAAGATCGACGCGGCATTCAAGAAACTCAAGACCGGCAGCTATTCGAGCAATTTGAATGACGCGGCGATGACCGGCATCAACATGCTGCGCAACCGTCCGACTACACGGCGCCGGGTGCTGGTTCTGATGGGTGAGAATCGCGACAAAGGCAGCGAGATCAAGGTGCGCGACGTATTGACCGCCGCCGAGTTCGCGAACGTCGTCACGTATTCCGTGAACATGTCGCAGTTGCTGGCGTCCCTTACGGCCAAGCCCCAGCCTCCCCGGCCCAATACGATGCCGCCGGGAGCACGCCACCTACCCGCGGGTGTCATCGACACGCAGACCATCGATTCACAAATGGAGATGGGGAACTGGATTCCGGCTTTCAAGGAGATTTTTCTGGCGGCCAAGAGCGTCTTTCTTCCCGATCCGTTGGATGTCTATACCCGATATACGGGGGGGCGGCAGTTTTCGTTTAAGACTCAGAAGACGCTGGAGCGGGATATTTCCGGGATCGGCGAGGAGTTGCATAGCCAATACTTCCTTACGTACCTGCCCAACAATCAAGATGAGGCGGGGTTTCATCAGATTGTTGTACAGGTCGAGAAGCCTAATTTGAAGGTACGGGCGAGGGATGGGTATTGGTGGGCGGGGAAGCCGGAGTAAATGCTTGCAGGCCAGGGCCTGCGTTACAGGCTTTTGTAGACGGCCTCGACGAACATGTCTGTCGTCCACATGCCGGTGTTCGTGCCGTATAAGGGGTCGTAGTCGCGGGTGGGCTTGGCGGCCTTCACCTGCTCCAGGGTCATGCCCTTCTTTTTCATGTCCCGGACACGGTCCCGAATGATCGTGGTCATGTCCCGGTACTCAACGACATCGGCCTGGTCGCAGAGCCGTCCGTGACCGGGAATGATGTACGTGCCGCCTTCTTGCTTGTCCGCGGGAATACTCACGGCGATGATGCGATTCAGCCCTTCGATCACTCCTTGAATGTTGCCGCCCCTCGCCAGGTCGACGATCGGGTAGCTGGTGGTCATGAAGATATCGCCGGTGCTGATGACGTCGGAGCGGCGGAAAAAGACCATGCTATCGCCATCGGTGTGCGCCGCCGGGATGTGCAGGATCTCGAGGGCTTCACCATTGAAGAATATGTTCTTTTGGTTGTTGAAAAACGTATCCGCCGGCCACGCGGCGCTGGGCGTTGGAGACTCTTTTCCGGTAGGCGCGCTCATTCGATTCAGGACGTTTTCATGGGCGATGATGACCGCGCCGGTTGACGCTCCCACCTGGGCCGCAAAATTGCCTCCCACAATTTCACCGCCGGCCGCGGCGATTTTCCGGTTGCCGCCCACATGGTCCGGGTGCACGTGAGTGTTGATAATATTGCGAATCGTCCCAGGAGAGATCTTCTTGATCTCGGCCAGGACCTGATCGCTCATCTGCTCTAAACCGGCGTCGACCAGCAATACGCCGTCCTTCCCGGCTTGCACTGTGATGTTGCCGCCCGCGCCGACCAGCATGTAGACGTTGCCCTGCACGTGCAGGCTATGGATGTCCTCAGCAAGCGCGGCAGGGGCGAGGATCAGGACCGCACTTAGAACTAAGTTCCTCATGGCTTGCTCAATTTCGATTTGTATTCAGGATACATCGTCTCCGCGCCGCCCCTCGCGGCCTGCTCCGGCACCTTGGATTTTTCAGGAAACTCTTTGAGGAAGGTGTTCGTTCCCGGCAAATGATGCGGCACGACGCCGGCAGGCCGCTCCACTTCCACGACGGACTCGCAAGGATAGGGAGCAATCTGCTGGTCCGGATCCAGTGCCCAGTCGGTGGTTCGGATGAAAGGCTCCGTCAGGTATACGGGGTCGGTGACAATGCTCACCAGCGTCAAGTTGTTCTCATGTCGAATCCAGTGTTCGGTCAGCGTGGCCCGATCGCTGCGGGGAATGCCGTTGCGTCGAATCCAACCGGTTTTCAGGTGAGTGGTGGTGACCGTCAGCGCATCCCCTTCCCACTTGCCCGTTGAGAAGCCTTGCCAGGTGTGAGCCGCGTACTCCGGGGGATGCGCGCGTCCATCCATGTATATCGTTCGCTCCGGGGCCTGCCACGAGATGTGCGTGTGGTACGCAACGACTTGCTGCGTGGCGGTGTCCACTTCCCTCCAGATGCGCATATTCGCTGGGCCGCGCGGACCATAATCGGCCGGGTGCGGTTTGCATTGATGCTCGGGTAGCGTCAGGATGGACGCGTCCCAACTGTCGCCTCTGAGGCGGGCGGCATCGTTGATCGGGAGCCCGAGGTAGTCACCGATATCGGGACCGGGGATGCGTTCCGGCTGGTCCTCGTGAAACCTGGGGGCCCATTCGCCGGTCAAATCGCGCTGGGCGAAGGCTGGGATGGCTACCAGCATCGTCATCATTAGGACCAAAGAGTTGTTCATGCTACCTCACCCGAAAGTAGTCGATCATAGGACTACCCTGCTTCCAGAAATTCCACTCCCATGACCAGAATCATGACCTTGTGACAACCCGCTCCCTCACGGTCGCGGTTCGGAAAGCCCGCTCTGCTATCCCTGCCGACGGTAGACCGCCGGCGAAACTCCAACGTGCCGCAGGAACCAATGGGAGAGATGGCTCTGCGAAGAAAAACCTGACGAAAGGGCCACATCCACCACCGGCAGCTCGGAGTTACGCAGGAGTTCCTTGGCCCGTTCGACGCGGCGGGCGAGCACATACTGGTGCGGGGATTGCCCCACCGCGGCTTTAAAGGCGCGCGCCAGATAAAGCGGACTGAACTCCACTTCCGCGGCCATGGCATCCAAGCTGAGATCGCCGTCGAGGTTCTCCTCTATGAAGTCAATCAAGCGCCGCATCTTCCATCCGGAAATCGCTCTCGTTAGCGGCATGCGAACCGGCCGCGAACGCGACGAATGAGTTCGGGCCAGGTGCACCGCCATCATCTGCGCAATGGTATCGATGTAGAGTCCGTCCTCAGCAGTGCCGTCGCGCAGCGCCGTGGTGATGGCGATGGCGAGCTGTTCCAGCAGCGGGTCGAGTACCGCGAAGCGAGGCACGAGCTCTGCCGCCGATGTATCGCACCCGTAGATTTCACTCACTGCGGCTTCGTAGATCGACTGGCGAAGATACACCTGGAGGATCTCAGGATGGCCGGAATGTTGCCATAGAGTGGTCGCTTCGCCAGGGGTCAAACAGATGCGCCGAGGTCCGATCAGCGCTTGTTCCCGGGCAGCGCCCTCAATCTTGCGGGTGACCTGGGTAGGGCGGCACAGGTGATAAATCAGGGACGGGTGGCGGATGGGAAGCTCGGTGGCCTGGAACGGACCCTCCTCGAGGATCGCGGCGTGGAGCGAGCGCCAGCCGGCGTCCTGGCTATGGGCAATCAGGCGGTTGCCGGGCCGGAGCACGCGTCCATGGGTCTCGCGAGCCGTGAAGATCGAATTCGTCGATGTCAACACAGACACCCCCGGCAGAACAGATCCGCGACCTCATTCATTATACTCAGCGTTCGCGGCCGGCGGGTTCAACGACGGCGCTCATCGAGCCTTTGGACTTGGCCATGCGCGGATCGGCGCCGTAGGAGTGGATCTGGTCGCGGCCGAACTCGGCCTGCTCCAGCTCGCAGGTCATCACGATGGTGCGACCGTTGGTGTCGACCTCCACGGCGTGACGGAACGCCGTCTCGGCCGGGAGAAGAAAGATCTTGCTGAGCATCTCGATCACGTAATCGTAGGTGTGATCGTCGTCATCGAGCAGCACGACGTGGTAGAGCGGCGTCAGGCGGTCGCGCTGGGCAGTCTCGATCTCGGGCGTGGGAATCGTCGTCCGCGGCATATCCTATTGCTATTTTCCCTTAGATTGGGAGGTTGCTGAAAAACTCTTTGGCAGGCTAAAGCATGCCCCACTCTAGCCGCAGGTTCTTGATGAACCATGTGGGACATGCTTCAGCTTGTCATCCTCGAACGTCCGACGAGAGTTTTTCTGCAACCTCTTAGATGGTAAGATGAAATCGAAAGGGGGCGCAACGGATTCGACGGGATTGCATCT
>JBGPHB010000022.1:0-13191 GCA_041484155.1 Bryobacteraceae bacterium | reverse complement strand
GTGCGAACCGATACGATCGTACGTCCAGCGTTTGTCCGATATTTTGCCACCCGAATCGATCACCTGGAGCAGTCCTTCGTACTGTTCTGAATCCGCATGGGAGCGTTTCTGAAGCTCGCTTACGATCTGACGCCCGTCCTGCGCCAGGGAAAGGAATGGAACCGCGAACAAAATGAGAGATGGACCGAGCCTATTCATATTCCAGTGCCTCCACCAAAGAACCCCTTACGGCGGCTTCGGCCGGGCCGACTGCTGACAGCAACGCGGCAGCCAGGATGATCGGCAGCAGCACAGCCGCCACACCGTATGGGTATATATAGTCGAATCTCAACCCCGGATAATCGCGGGAGGTCATCTCCAGCACGTAGTGGAGATGGATCGCGCCCAGGGCGAGTCCCAGGATCAGTCCAATCACGGCAATGCCGGCCGCCTCCATCCAAATCGTGAGACGAACCTGGCTACGAAGACCGCCGACGGCCTGCAGCACTCCCAGCTCGCGCCGTCTATCGGAGATGGTTACCGTCAGCGAGTTGATAATGCCAAGGATGGCGACCAGGATCGCGATCGAGATCTGAATCCACGTAATCCCGAACCATTGGTTCGCAAGGCCGCCAATGTACTGGCGCACCTCGCGGTTGGAAAGAACGAAAATGTGCCGGTCTGCTGAGAACTTCCGAAGAATGGCATCGCGGACCGTAGCCGGATCGGCGCCGGCCTTCAGGAAAACGCGGAAGATGTCGACGGTATCGTCGTTCCAATACTTCTGGAACAGAGCGCGATCCAGGATCACCTCGCCCTGCTGATCTGAATACTCCTGGACCGTTCCGAGCAGGGGAAGGCGCAGCACGCCGTTTGGCGTGAGCAACTCGATCGGATCGCCAATCTTGAGCCCTCGAAGCGAAGCCAGGTTCTCAGATCCGATCACGCCTTGCCCGGCCGAAGCCAAGCGGTACATTTCATCCGGGTTTCCCGCGATTGTTCTGGGCCGCGAACGTGCGGCGAATTTCTCCATCTCGGGAACCACCAGCAAAATAGTCTCACCCCGATATTGGATTCGCGCGGTTCGCATGCGATACAGGTCCGCGATACCGTCGATGGCGGCGAGTTCGGGTGTCATGGAGTCTGGAAACCGATAGTTGTTCCCAGTCAACGTCGGTGAACTGGAGACGAAGAAGTCCGAATTCAGGGCCACTGTCACCCACCCCATGATGTTGTTGTAACTGGAACGCGCCGTTCCCGCCAGTCCGATAACCAGGGCCAGGGACAACATCAGCGCACCTACCGTCGCCGCGGTGCGGCGGGCGGAACCGATGAGACTATCCGCCGCGAGGGCGCCCTCCACGGGCCGGAGCCACCTCAAGACATAGCGCAATCCGCGCGCAATCCCCTGGGCTAAAACCGGAGTCAGTAATACTGCCGCGAGAAGCACGCACACGTATCCTGCGTAAAACCAACCCAGAGACCGCGTCCAGGTGAGCAAGACAACGCCGATCGCGGCTGTGATCGCCGCCGCGATCGCACGGCCCCGGCTCTCACCCTTTGACAGCACCTGCACGCGGCCTTTCTGAAGCGCCTGGATCGGATCGACTCGCGCGGCGTTACGGGCAGGCACCAGGGCGGCCAGCATGCTGGTTACGGTGCCAATCACCATCGTAAAAGCCAACAAAGACGCGCTCGGCGCGATGGATACGCCTCCTTGGGTCACGCCGTAGACCCCTTGCAGAATTGTGCCGATGGCGCGCGCCATCGCGCCGGCCGCGACATAGCCCACCAGCACTCCCCCTGCCGATCCGATCAACCCGCCGATGGCGCTTTCACCCAAAAACAACGCTGCGATTTGACGCCGCGTTGCGCCCAGTGCCCGAAGGATACCGATCTCTTTCCTGCGTTGGGTAACGGCGATCGAAAAAGAGCCATAGATAATGAACATCCCCACCACGAGTGCGAAGGCGCTCGAGAAGTTGAGGATGAAGTAGTAAATCCGCAGGAGCGACTGAAAGCTCTGTCCCCGGGAGGCCGGCGGCTGAACGTCAAATCCAGACCCGAGCATCGAGCGGAGCTTGGCTTGCCCGTCATTGAGCGGCGTGCCTTTGGTAAGCGCCACGTCGATACGATCGAATTTCCTGCCGCGTCCGAAGACGTGCTGAGCGGCGTAGATGTCCATGATCGCAAGGTTGCCGCCGAAGGCGCTGGTGAAGCCGCCGCTCCGCAAAATTCCGCGCACGACAAATGCCTTGTTACCCTCCGCCGTGTCGAGCGAGATCTTGCTTTTGATCGTGAGGTTGTTACGGTGGGCGTAATCCGCGGTCACCATGATCGAGTCCGGCTGCGCCAGAAACACCAGAGGATCGTCGATGACCGCGGCATCTCCGCTGTCCAATTGGTAGTCGCGGAGGCCGCGATCGCCCGTCAAGTCCACGCCCAAAATGAGCAAATTTCCCTGCCCGGCGACACCCGTGCCGGCCACCGCCTCAATGACCGGGGCGGCAACCGCAACTTCGGTCAGCGACTGGACCCGTTCCAGGATTTCCTCGTTGAATCCCGGTTCGCCTGCGCTGATCTGAAGTTCGGTCGCACCCGCGATCCGGCGGACCGTATCCTGAAATGCACCGAAGACCGCTTGATTGGCCGCGTGCATGGCGAAGAACACCGAGACGCCAATCACAATACCCAAGACAGTGAGGAGAGAGCGCAACCCGTGCTTTCGCACGTAGGGCCAACTGATCAGGCGGTACAGGATCATCGCCGCACGTCCTCGACGATTTGGCCATCCCGCATCCGCACCGTGCGCGGGCAACTCGCCGCAACGCTGGGATCGTGCGTAACGACTACGACCGTCGAACCCAGGCGTGTGTGCAAGTCCTGAAGCAATCCCAGAATCTCCTTGCCGGTATTTGTGTCGAGATTTCCGGTGGGTTCGTCACCGAGCAGGATTGGCGGATAAATCGAAAGGGCGCGCGCGATCGCTACCCGTTGACGCTCGCCGCCCGATAGCTCCTCCGGTAGATGCTCGATTCTTTTCGTCAGCCCGACCAGGCCAAGCAACTCGCGAGCGCGTTCCTGCGCCTTGCTTCGCGACCAGGCGCGCAGATGGAGCGGCAGACACACGTTTTCCATCGCGGTAAGCGTGGGCAGGAGATTGAAAAACTGAAAGATGAACCCGATCTTGTCGCGCCGCACGCGCGTCAGATCGTCGTCTCCAAGCCCGGCCAGAAGCTGGCCGTCGATGGAGATCCGTCCAGAGGAAGGCCGGTCGAGCCCTCCGACCATGTTTAGGAGAGTCGATTTCCCGGAACCGGAAGGGCCGACGATGGAGACCATCTCCCCCTTCTCGATGTTCAAGGTGACCCCGTTGAGCGCGGTGACCTGTCGCTTACCGTCGAATTGCTTGACCACACTGTCGAGCACAATCATGGCGTCTCTGTGAATTCGTTCAAACCGCTCCGTAACCGACGGTTACGGAGTGTTTGACTATCATAACGCGTCACGTGAAGAGGTTCCTAAAGTAATCGTTCAACAGACGCCCGTTCGGATCGAATGTTTTGCGCGCGTCCGCCATGGCCTTCCATCGGGCGCCAAAGGCTTTCCGCACCATGGCAGCGGTGAGTCCAAATGTCTGATTCAGCAACGGAGTGCCGTTATGATTGCCGCAAAACTCATTAAAAGCTCCCAGGAACTTCTCCCACTCCGGACCACCGGTAGAGGCTGGATCAATCGTCATGACATCTGTGTCGTATGAGTACGACAGGAGCGACTTTTGATCCATGGCGACGTAGTAGCCCACATCGGCCAGGCTGGACCAGTAGCCAGTCTTGTCGTAGTAAGCCTGACAGAAGTCGAAGTATTCCGAGAGCACTCTCGGGTATTCCGCCTCCGGAAACGCGAAGAGGCTGAATGTGCACCGGCCCTCACCGGGAACCGGGGGATACGAGATGATTTGGTCGCTCGGGATCGTGTAATCGTTTTTCCCAATGCGTACCAGGAGAAACCGCGCCAAAGAATGGGAAAGGCTACGGACGCCGTGCCGCAGCCACGGCACGTATTTCTCCACCAGCCGGGTGGCTCTCGGCCCCGCCCGTCCCCAGGCGAAATTCCTAAGCTTCCAGCCAAACCGAAAAGGCTTGCCGGATGCGCCCGGATTGTACTTACGGAATTCGACCGTGATCTTCCGCGCGGCCGGAAACATGTAAAACATCATGGAATGGTTCCGCGCCTTGAGTTCGGGAAGCTGGCGGACAAAATCCTCGAGTCTGAAGGTCTGGTGATACACCCCCATGGGCGTCAGCGGCCGAATACGAAATGTAACTTCGTAGATGATGCCGAACGTCCCGTAGCTCGCGCGCACCTTCTGCATCAGTTCCGGCTGCCCCTCCTCGGTTGCCTCCAAAAGATCCCCGTTGGGCAGCACCATCTTGACGGCGATGATGTAGGATCCAACCTGGCCATACTCACTGGGCATTGAACCGTCTTTGGTCCCGCAACAGGCCGCGCTTCCCGCTGTGAGGCTGCCGATTTCGGTGTTGACATAAAACTGCAGCTTGCGCTTTTCAAGTTCTTTAGCCATTTCCAGATGCTCGGCCCCGGCTTCCACCGTCAGCGTATCCTCGCCGATATGGAGGATCCGGTTCATCTTGATCTTGAGAACCGTGCCGCCGTCGGCCGCTGCACATTCCGTCGTGGAGTGGTTGGAACCGACGGCGCGAACCGGAGATGGGTAACGGTCGGGGTCCTTGAGGACGCGAATGATGTCTTGGACCGAGTGCGCCTCGGCGACCACCTTAGGATGGGAAACGATGTCCCCGAACCAATTTGTTACCACGAGGTCGGGCATGATCTCCACCGATTCTATCGGACGCCGGTCTGGAGATTCTGCTGAGAACCTTCCTGGCTGCGTGCGACCCCTTCCAGATCGGGCCTTCGTGTAGCCGAGCCTGGCGTCGCCAGCCATTGCAGTACACTTGTCCGCGCCGTATCGTATCCGGCCTGTGCAATCCCCGCGACCAGATGGAAATCGGTCCGTTTGAACTTCAACAGGTCCGGCCGCATGTAGATGTCCGCGAATTTGACCCTCAGGTTCCTATAGGAAATACCGCTGTATTCGAGAGTCCGGACCATCACCAGTAAAATGCTCGGCGTGTAAACATAGCCGCGCGACCAGGGATTGCACCGGCGCCAGAAAGCCTTCCATCCGGACACTTCGTCTCCGTAATCGCTTACTGTGTTCAATTCATGCGGTGGCGAAACGTCCACTCCGACGGTGATCCCTTCGTTGCAAAACCCCTTCATGAGGTCGACCGGAACGTTGTTGATCACGCCGCCGTCAACGTGCAATTCGCCATCGTAAACAATCGGCGGAAACACTCCCGGGGCCCGGGTAGCCGCGAGGACCGCCTTGGCCAGCGAACCGTGCGTATGCATCTTGAGTTCGGACCGGTTCAGGTTTGCCGAAATGCAGAAAAACGGCATCCACAGGTCTTCGATTTGAATGTCGCCAATGAGCTTACGAACCGCCTCGCTGAATTTCCGCCCGCTCTTGAAAGCAATGAAGGGGAACGTCAGATCCCCGAAGTGCCCGGAGCAGGCATCGCTGGTTTCGCGGACGATTCTTTCGCGCTCCCATCCCAAGGACCAAAGGGCGCCCACCATGGCGCCCATGCTGGCCCCACCCACGGCGTCGATGGCGAAATGGAGATCCTCGAACGCCTGGAATACGCCTACATGGGCGAGGCCACGCGCAAAGCCCCCACCCAGCGTTATGCCCAGTGCGCGGCCGGTTACCAGGCGGGCGACGCGCGCAAAGCCGGCCTCCTCGCCAATCCGCACATGAAAATGGCGCTCTACTTTGCGAACGTCCAGCCATCGCTTGGTGCCGGAGGGACTGCCCTGGCGATGGACCAGCACCAGCCATTGACGGGCGACCAGGCGGCGATCGTTGGCATACAGGAGCTCGCTTTCAATGTCGCCGGGCGACGGATCTCCGGCTCCGTCGGCAACCGTGATGATGTGGTCCGCTTGGCGGATGCAACGCTCGGTCCATGGAGACAGGGTTGAGTCGGCCTGATAGATCACATAAACGTAGTCGGTTTCCTGTTTACTCAGCCACTCGACCACTCGAATGTTGTCGCCGCCTCGCGCGTAGGTCTGGGAGATGCCCGGGCGCCCGAGGTGCTGGTCGACGTGGGCACTGGTCAGGTGAAGAGTGGGTCCGAATTTGGAGAGAGCCGCGGCCAAGCCCTGGCAGAACTCAGTTGTGGGAGCCGAGGGCTGGGACGGCACGACCCCGATGGTGGAGACAGTCCGGCTCCCTCGTGTGCGGCCGGCAGTGGTGTCCCTCAGACGTTCCGCCAACTTGCGGCTGACCATTTCGACCGCCGGTCTCCCGTGCTTGACGGTGAAGCGGCCGAACGCCGCTTTCGTCAGCTTGGCAAACTGTGTATCGCGAACGGCTTCCACGGTCGCCGACCTCGGCTGGTCGCTCACGACGGCCATTTCGCCCACCAACTCGCCCGGGCCAAGTTCGGTGACCACCGTTTCCTGGCCCTGGCCCGCACCGAGCACGACTCGCACCCGCCCACTGATGACGATACCTAGAAAGTCGCCAGCGTCGCCTTGCCGGAAGAGGACCTCCCCTCCGTAAAGTGTGACCAGATCGAGCTCCGATTCCAAATTTCGCAGAACCTCGGGATCGTCCAGCTCAAACAGATTGCTGCGGCGAAGGGCGATGGACAGCCGATACCTTTGTTGCCGCCGGCTGAGCGCCTGAGTCACTGCCAGCGCGGCGCGAGGGTGAGCGGCTGAAAACCGGTCGAAAGCAGCCCTCGAAAACGCCAGCAGGGAGGTGTCACCAGATGCTGAGATCGTAGCGGGTGCGGGGTCGTCGGCAAGAATCGCCATTTCCGCCACGCTCTCTCCCGGCGTGACATCGAAAGACAAGCCCACTTGATCCTGCGGGCCATGGAGCGTGACGCGCAGACCACCGGACCACACCAAGTAGAGGTTGTGATCCGAATCGCCTTCCCGAATGAGGACCTCTCCGTCCTGAAGGCTCACCAAGTTGAGTTCCGGGGCGAGTTCGCTCACCGCGGCGGGTTCCACGTCGCGAAACAGCTCGGTTGACTGGACGAATTCAGCCAGGTTGGGCAGCATCATGAACGGACAGACTCGCGGGACAGGCGCCCAATATATCACGGGAGGTTCGACGATGACCACTCCTGAGTGCACTCTGTCGCGGCAAAGTGAGAAAGTAGAAAGTTCCTCTGATGGAACGAACGGAATGAGCCAAGAGGAACACGACAGGCTGGAATGGCTTATGCGAGCGCGAGACAAACAGATGCACACGAAAACACGGGGCCTGTAGACTAATGAAACTACGAAAGATAAAATGGTGCGGAGAGGGGGAGTTGAACCGCCACGGGATTGCTCCCGCTAGCACGTCAACAAGACCGTAGCAAGTCGGTGGCGGTAATGTTTCTATGGCTTCTGCTTGCCTAGGATGCGCTTAACGTTGCGCCCGCCGTGCAGCACTCGCTGCGTCGGGACTGTCCTGCGAGATGAAAGACCAGATCGCGTCCAGATCGTCAATCGCGCCCGGTAAGCCGGAAAGAAGCCATTAGCCTTGGTTGCGGCGCTCTTCACGCCGCTGACGTAATTTTTGAAATGCCTCTTCCCCGTCCACCAGCTCCCCGCGTTCCGCCTGGGCGAAGCCATGCTCAATCTCGGTGGCAATCTCCGTGCGGTTTCCGGCAAGCCACTCTTCCTGCTCATGGAGCATCTCGACGGCTCGTTCGACGGATTCGTCTGCGGATTGGTAGGGGCCGCGCTGAACGTCGCGCTGAATCAGGGCTTCCAATTCGGGAACCGCCGCCGAGAACCCGATGGCCCGTAAGAGGGAAAGGAGCTGAATGCAAATGCACCCCCCGGCTCCCTCCGGGGGGCCGGGCCTGATGTTCCCCCAAACTCTCCCATAGTCCCCTCGTCCACCTCGACACACTTTGCCCTCGGCAAAACCCTCGTCTTGCGCTATGTTTGTAGGTGGAGAGTCGAACATGATTGCGCCGAATGCCCTTCCGCCGACGCTGGACGAGATCAAGTCCCGGCTCGCTCCCTTCTGCCAGCGTCACGGCGTCGCCCGCCTGGAAGTTTTCGGCTCCCTTGCCCGCGGCGAGCCGCATCCCGGAAGCGACATCGATCTGCTGGTTACGTTTCGACCTGGTGTCCATCTCGGGTGGGACTTTTTCGAGCTCTACGAGGAACTCGAAGGCCTCCTCGGTTGCGAGGTTGACCTGCTGACGCGCCGTTCGGTCGAACAGGACCAAAACTCCATTCGCCGCCGCTCAATCCTCGAATCGACCCGTGACATCTATACCGCCTAGGCAGGTCGCGTACCTGCTCGACATCTTCAAGTCGGTCGAAGCCATTCAGTCTTATGTCGCGGGCCAGACGCACGAAGACTTTCTTAAGGACACCAAGACGCAGGACGCCGTTCTGCGACGCTTGCTCGTGGCCGGGGAAGCGTCAGCACGCTCGATCAAGGAGACGTGCGCCGAGCTTCCCGCCATTCCATTCCCTAAGATCGTCGGCATGCGCAACCGTGTCGTTCACGACTACGGCAACGTCGATTTTGAGATCGTTTGGGAAATCATTGAGGACCACCTGCCCCAGTTGTTCAAGGAACTGTAACAGGGTTTTGCCGAGCGCGGCGAAGCCTGACAAACCGCAAGAAGAGACGGGGCCAGGGAACCAAGGAAACGGGATTAGAACCCAAAGTCAGACTGCGGGGAGAATTTAGAACATGAGACACCATCCCTAACGCTATGCGTTAGGTTGGTGCCGCGTCGCCTGCGGCGCGCGCGGTATGGTGCAGGACGCGGCGGGACGCCGCATCGCCGAGTAAAGTTCCGCAGATCGACGCTTCCGGCGTCGCTTCATTTCCCGTACGGACTCTCGCGAGCGGCTGCCAGTTCATATAGCCGTTTCGCCTCGCCGGTCGTCTCGATCCACCTCCTATTCGCTCCTTGGGCAGCGCAGCCGCTTCATCGACGAGTTTCTGAGCCTTCTGACGAAGCTCCAGAGAGGTCAACTCACTTTCCGGTTTTTCCATTCGCCCCCTCCATCAGTTCTTTCGCCGTCCGTATATCATCAACATCGACGATATTGTAACGACGCTCCATTGGATCGGTTCGGTGACCGGGGATCCGCATGCGAACGACTTGAGAGACGCCCGCCCGCCGCATGTTGCGGACTGCAGTACAGCGCAGGTCGTGGAACTTGAGATCGGGAGCCCCGGCAGCTTCACGCGCCTTCTTCCAAGCGCTTCGGAATTCCTTGATCAGCTCCCCTGCCCGATTGAACACGTGTGGACAACCGTTCGACTGCCTGTGCGCCCACTTGAGCCAATCCCCCATGTCGCCGGCCAGAATCGGAACGGCGCGCGCGTGCTCGCTCTTGGTTTCATCCGCGTGCAGCGTTATCCGATGAAATAGGCCGTACGAACAGCGGCTTGAGGTAATCGGGTAGCGCGTTGCGCAGCTTGGTGTACTGTTCATCCGTCAGAAATCCCTGCCGGGCGTTCCCGCTTTCATTGAAGGTCGGGAAGTAAGGGACTGCGTTAACCTTCGGCGGCGTGCACTTTCGGCCCCGGTTGAACGCCGTACGCAGGATGGAGCTCCCGGTTCGCTGTCGCATCGGAGCGCCCGGCGGCCTTCCGCTTGTCGCGGTACTGCTGCATCCGGCCGGTCGAAACCGTTGCCGCCCTCAGATGCCCGAAGAACGGACGAAGGTTCGCGTCAATGACCAGCTTCCAGATTTTGGCGCTTGATGACTTGGCGTTCTTTTCGACGTGGCGAAGAACGTCGTCCAGCAGCTCCCCGCAGGTTACTTTGTCGGCCCGCGGATTCAGCTCGCCACGCAGCAGCCGCCCGAGAAACTGGTGCCGGAACGTCTTAGCCTTGTCCATGCGCTCTTCACGCGTGGAAACCTGGCGCGGCTTGCCGTTCTCGAAGTATTGGAGTAGTAAACGCGACCGCGCTTGAAGAGCGAACCATCACCGTATCGCCGGGCCAAAGCCCATTATAAGGCAATCGCTGACAAAACCACTGGGGTCCGGCTTCAGGCTCATCTTGCATGAGACAAGACTAAAGCTTGCCGAGTCGACGTCGGAACGAACATAATGAATCGAAATCTCTCTCAGAGATTGAAACGCTTAGAAACTCTCATCATGCCGGAGCGCGAATCGCCTGTTTTCACGATTCACTTTGTCGAGCCGGACAAACCGGTAACGAGCATACTTGTGCTCGGCCCAAACGGCACCCGTACCTGGACGGATCTGACGGACCCGACTAACCCACGTACTTGGACGGAACCAGACCCATACGAACGATAGGAATCTGCCTGGAGCTGATCCGTCGATGCCAACGAGATGAGATGAAGACGATCATCAAGCGGTTGGAAAATCTTGAACGAGCGCACCGAACCCAAATCGTGGCGAGTCCATCCAACGCGCGCTAGAAAGACTCGTGGGAGGGCCGAACCGCATCAGAGAGCGGATGTAAGTCTGCGGCAATTGGCCGCCGGAACCGCGGCCGAGTGTCGAGGAATTGAAGCAACAGCTCAAAGAATGCGTCGTGGCGAGTCGGGAACGCGAACGGCCCAGGAACTTCAAGATCAATTTCGACGGAGCGGCAGCTGCCGATAATGTCCCTTAACGGGCGGAGAGGGGGCCTTGCAACTACCGCGACTCATCCTAGTGCGCTTAGGACCTACGGTCCTAATTGAAACGCCTGAGCCTTCTTTAGAGCCCAGCGTTTTTTCTGTGCCGCCGCTATCCGCTTCCGGGCCGCAGCGCTCATCACCGGTTTCTTCTCCGCCACGGCTGCCGCCGGTTTTGGATTCGTTTCCGACATCCACTTCGGCGGCCTGCCTCGGCGCCGGCCGCGAGTGCCGATAGCAAGCCGCTCCATAACCAGAATGGCCTCTTCGATGTGTTGCCGTTCTGCGCGGAGTTCCGCAAGCATCCTGAGAATGTCCATGGGAACCCAGTATTACACCGTTAAGTGTCCGTGAAACACGACATCCCCGCGCTCCAGTTGCCATACCGGCCTAGCCGGAAGTCACCTTCTGCGAAATCAGTAATACCTACCGACGGCCCCTTGGCTCAGCCGATGGGTTGTAAGCGTGCATTGCATTTGCTTCGATTGAACCCAGCAAAGGGCCGCCTAGGTATCATCGATTGTACCGTTGAGGCTGACTGGGATCGTAGTTCTGGGGTTGCGGATACTGCTGCCGATTCGGATCGTACTGCTGCGGTGGCAGATACTGCCGCTGATTGGGATTAAGGCTCTGCGGCGGATATTGCTGTTGATCGGAATAGCAGTTGGGATTGGGTACCCAAGCACCATACCGATCGTATGAACCACCGGTGCAGGCCGGCGGCGCGGGGGCCGGTCCGTAGGAATTACTTGGACCGTAGGCATACCCGGGGTCGTAGGTGTAGCCGGGATCGTAAGCGTACCCGTAAGGAGCGCCGTAGCCCAGATAGAGGCCGCCATCGTAATATCCGCGATACGCCTGCCGCCCGTACGAACGCGGAGCGATATAGCCTCGACTGTAGTAACTCGGGCCGCCGGAGTATCCACGCCGTCCGTCGTATCCGCGTGGGCTCACAAAGCTTTGTCTCCCAGAGTCACGATTTCCACCGGAAAAACCGCGCGAATCATCGCTGCGGCTTCCGCCGGAAAAGCTCTGACCGCGGTTGGTTCCCGGCGATCTTCCCTGGGGACCATTGCGCCCGCCTCCCGAGTTAACGCTGTGATCCCGGGCCAAGCCGACTGCCGGTATTAACCCCGTGAGGAGCGTGCCAACCACGAACGCCGTCAATGCGAATCTTTGGAGCATAACCGAAGGGCCTTTTTCCCTTACACCTCAATAGACGTAGCCGATTGTCCAAGGGGTTCAATGCCTTTCTTTTGTGAACGATAAATAATTGTGCCGCCGTTCGTTGGGGCAACGAAGCGCTGCGGCAGGGGCCGGGGACTCTTTTCCCTCCCTGACACGTTGGGATGTCTTGTGGGACTATCGGGTGGCATGAGCGTTCCACTCGCATCGCAGCATAAGATGGGCCGTATCTTCGGCAATGATTGGACCATCGCGAACGTAGCGAAGCTGCTGCGTTCCAGGGCTAGTGAAGGCCGATTCCGTGTTGGTCCTTTCACCCCAAGTTCATGGGAGGCCAATCAAGAATATCTTCGAAAGACTTCGGCTCGGCACCTTCCGTCGGGTGTTGCGGTCACCTTCAGACGCGACCTAACCAATATCTGGCATGCGGAGATCTGCTTCGCTGACTTGGATCAATACCTGCCGTGGAACCATTCCTTGGCTGAACAGTGGCTTGTCGCCCTCTTTCTGAATGATCGCCCGCGCGTGCACGAGGCTACGCCAACAGAACCGCATTCCCACGCGGGCCGATGCTTTGCTCTGGTTGTTTAGGTCCGGTGCGAAGCTAATTGCAAGCATTCAGCGTAAGTGGCCTTTTCACGTGAGGCCGGGCCATTGAAGATCGCCACTTTTAACATCAACAACATCAACAAGCGTCTGCATAATCTCACGGCGTGGCTCGCAAGGGTGCAGCCCGATGTTGTTTGCCTCCAGGAGATCAAGGTAGAGCAGCGAGCATTTCCGGCAAGTGCCCTTCGTGACTTCGGCTATCGCGGAGTCTGGCTAGGCGAACGTTCCTGGAACGGTGTAGCGATCCTGGCTCGGGAGTGCGATCCGGTGCTGACGCGATCCAGCATGCCTGGGAATCCTACGGATCGCCAGACACGCTATATCGAGGCGGCGGTAAATGGCGTCCTGATCACTTCCATCTACCTGCCGAACGGAAATCCTCAACCGGGTCCGAAGTTCGATTACAATTTGGCTTGGTTCGAACGTTTAATCGAGCACGGTGCGGAACTCATGAAGGCCGGCGTACCTGTCGTCTTGGCCGGCGATTACAACGTCGTACCGACTGTGCAGGACATTTATCCAACCCGATCTCTCGACAACAACGCATTGATTCAACCTCAGAGTCGCCAGGCGTATGCTCGCCTGCTAGCTCTGGGATGGACGGACGCCCTGCGAAAAATCCAGCCTGAGGGGCCGCTCTGGACATTCTGGGACTACGAGCGTAATCGGTGGCCTTTAGACAAGGGGATG
>JBGPHB010000021.1:0-13460 GCA_041484155.1 Bryobacteraceae bacterium | reverse complement strand
CACGATCGCGGCCCAACCGGCGAAGGTGGATAGCGTGAAAGAAACCAGCGCTCCAAGAACAATCCCCATGCCTCCGCCGATCGTGGAAAGAACGGCGGACTCAATCAGGAATTGTCCGAGAATCGCGCGGCGCGTGGCCCCCACCGCTTTGCGCAGGCCGATCTCTCGGGTGCGCTCGCTCACCGACACGAGCATGATGTTCATGATGCCGATTCCGCCCACGAGCAGCGACACGGAGGCGATCGCCGCCAGCAGAATCGACATGACACTGGCCGAGGTTTCCTGGGCTTTGAAGACTTCAGTCATATCGCGAATGCTAAAGTCGTCGTCCTGGGAGGACTGAATATGATGCCGCTGCCGCAGCAGACTTGTCATTTGCTCCTGCGCGTCCGCCGTCATGCCCTCGCGCGCCTGGACCATAATCGCACCCACACTGGCCGCGTTGGCCTGGCTCGATCCGATGACCTTTTTCTTCGCGCTGCTGATGGGCAGCAGGATCACATCGTCCTGATCCTGGCCCGTGGGCGACTGGCCTTTTGCCGCCAGCGTTCCGGCTACCGTAAACGGCACTTTCTTGATGCGGATCACCTTGCCGACCGGGTCCTCGCCGTTGAACAGATTGTCGGCCACGGTCTTGCCCAGCAGCGCGACTTTCGCGGCGGAGTCCACGTCGGCCGTGGTGAAGGCTTGGCCTGCTTCGATCTGAAGATCACGAATGCTCAAATAGTCCGGCGTGGTACCCATGATCTGGGTGCCCCAGTTGCTATTTCCGTAGACTACTTGCGCCCCGCCGCGGCTGGTGGGAGCGGCCGCTTGAACGCCGGGAGAATCGCGGACCAGCGCCTTGGCGTCATCTTCGGTAAGGGTTTGCGCGTTACCGCTGCCCAGGCGAATGCCGGAACTGGTGATGCTCCCGGAGGTGACGATGATGATGTTGCTCCCGATGGAGGCAATCTGTTCCTGAATGCGGGCTTGCGCGCCGGAGCCGACCGCCACCATGGCAATGACCGCCGCCACGCCGATGATGATCCCGAGCATGGTCAACGCGGATCGCAGTTTATTGATGCGCAGCGCGACAAAAGCAATGTGCGTGCTGGCAAGAAGTTTCTTTACTACGCCTTTTGTCATAATGCGACGGCCTCCTCTTGCAGTTCCTGCGTCGCGTCGCGGCGGTCGCGAATGGAATCGTCGCGTACAATTCGGCCATCCTTGAAAGAGATGATGCGCTCCCCGTACTGCGCGATGTCCGCCTCGTGAGTCACCACGATGATACTGATGCCTTTCTCCAGGTTCAGGCGCTGGAAGATGGCCATGATCTCGATACTGGTGCGCGAATCGAGCGCGCCGGTGGGCTCGTCGGCGAGGATGATTTGCGGGTTGTTGATCAGGCTGCGGGCAATCGCCACGCGTTGCTGCTGGCCGCCGGAGAGCTGGTTGGGGTGATGATCCGCGCGATCGCCCAAGCCCACGATGCGCAGCGCGTTCAAAGCCCGCTCGTGACCTGCGTCCACTCCCTCAGCGCTATAGAGCAGCGGCAGTTCGACGTTTTCTAGCGCGGAGGTACGGGCCAATAGATTGAATTGTTGAAAGACGAAGCCGATCTTGCGATTGCGGATGTCGGCGAGCTGATCGCGTTCCAGGTCGCCCACATTCTCACCATCGAGAGAGTAGCTGCCGGAAGTTGGACGGTCCAGGCAGCCCAGGATATTCATAAAAGTCGATTTCCCCGATCCCGAGGGGCCCATGATCGTGACAAAGCTGCCTCGGTCTATGGTGGTGGAGACGCCATCGAGGGCGCGGACGGCCATGTCGCCCAGCGTGTAGACCTTGGTTAGATTCCGTATGCGAATGAAGTCCGACATGGCGCGTACCTTAGAAGCCGAACCGCCGCGTGCCAGGATTCGGCGGGGCGGCGGCCAGGGCGGATTTCTTCGAGGCTGCCGTACCGGTCACCACTTGTTGGCCCTGGTTCAAGCCGCTGAGAACTTCGGTGTAGTTCCCATCGCTGAGGCCCGTTTTTACAGGCACGCGCTTGAGCTGGCTTTGATCGAGCACGTAAACGGTCTGCTGCGCCAGCGCGCCGGGAGCCGTGCTTCGACGGCCGGATTTGGACTGGGCTTGGGCGCCGCCGGCGGAGGCTGCCGTGGCCGGATGGAAGCGCAGGGCCGCCACGGGCAGCCGCAACGCATTCGGCGATGCTCCGTGGATAATCCTGACATTGGCTGTCATCCCGGGGAACAGTTTCAGGTCTGCGTTCGAGAGCGATACCACCACATCGTAGGTGACTACGTTTTGCACATTGAGAGCCGCCTGGCGGATCTGGGCCACTTCCCCAGGAAAAGTCACTCCGGGATACGCGTCCACGGTGAAAGTCGCCTTCTGGCCTACACGAATGGGCCCCACATCGGATTCATCCACGTTGGTGTCGACCTGCATTTTGGTCAGGTCCTGCGCGATCTGAAAGATGGTGGGGGCCTGGAACGAAGCCGCCACCGTCTGCCCGACGTCCATATTGCGCGAAATCACGGTGCCGTCAACCGGCGCCAGAATCTGCGTGTGCGCCAAATCGAGCTGCGCCTGTTGCAGCGTGGCAGTGGCTTGCTTCACTTGCGCTTGCGCCGAGTCAAGCTGGGTCTGCGTTACGTCTTTTTGCGCCTGGGCGGAGGCCGCCGAGGACTGGGCGGCGGTAACGGCGAATTGGGCGGCGTCGAAGCTTGCGACGGCTTGATCGTGGGTCGCCTGGTAGGTATCGGCTTCGTCGCGGGCAACGATTCCCTGCTTCAGCATTGCGACGCGCCGGTCGTTCTTAAGCTTGGCGTCGGTCACTGCGCTCTGCGCGCGCACCAAATTGGCTTTTTGGCTGGCGACGTTGGCCACCGCCCCGGCAATATCCGACTCGGCTTTCTTGATGGCCGCGCGTGCGCTGACAACGGATGCTTGCGCGCTATCCTGCGCGGCGCGGGTCTGGTCGACACGCGCCTGAAAAATGGCAGGGTCAATTCTGGCTACCAATTGCCCCTTCTTCACCTTCGTGTTGAAGTCCGCGTACAGGGCCAGGATGTTGCCGGACACCTGGCTGCCTACCTGGACGGTCTTGACCGCGTTGACGGTGCCTGTGGCGGTAATGGCGGCCTCAATGTCACCCCGATCGATTGTGGTGGTCAGGTAGACCGGTTGTGCGGAACCCCGGAAATAGAACACGGTTCCCAGGGCGATAAGCACCACCAGACTGGCTGTCAGCAGCCACTTTGTTTTGTTTGCGGGCGAGAAAACCCGCTTCCCGGGGATAGGCAGGTGCTCGATCTCGGGCGGGACCGGCGGGTTAGGTCGTTTGGAATCACCAATGATGTCGGGAAGCTGCAAATCTGCCGCGGGCATTTCGCCCTCCTACAGATTTAGACGTTGCAATTGAGCCACCGATTCGCGGGATGAACGCAGTTGTGCGTCGTGACCCACTCGACTGAGCCGCTTCGAGTCAAATCACGCATCAGATGGTGAAGTCGCGCGGCTAATCGAAACATCCGCGATGGAAGGTGTTGGTACACGAATTGCCCGGCACTTAGCGAAACGCACGGGCAGCGCGGCGTGGAAATTGGGTACTGCGGGGAGGGACGCGGCGCACCGTGCGTTCCGGAAGGGAGGTGGCCATGCTGGCCATCAAGCACATTCTGTTTCCGCTGGATTTCTCGGATCGCTGCTGTGGCGCCGTTCCGTTTGTCGAAGCCATGGCGAGTCGCTTCGGCGCGAAGGTAACGCTGATCAGCGCAGCCCAGCCGTTTTGGTACGGCGGCATGGGCGACGCCGGACCGATTATGGTCGACACCGACGAGATCATGGATGAGCTAAAGGCGAAGCTCGGCAGCGCGCTGGTCAAGGAGTTCGGACACCTCCCCGTTGAAAGAGTCGCCGAATTTGGCGATCCAGGGCAGGTCATCACCGACTTCGCGCATAACAACGGAGTCGACCTCATCATGATGCCCACGCACGGCTACGGGCCGTTTCGAAGTCTCCTGTTGGGATCCGTGACCGCGAAGGTCCTGCACGACGCGAAGTGCCCCGTTTGGACTGCGGCGCACGTCGAGGGTTCGCCATCGCCGGACCACGTAAAGCCGCGTGATATTCTGTGCGCGGTGGATACGACTCCCAAGAGCATCGCCTTGATGCAGCGGGCCGCCGAACTTGCTAAATCCATCGGAGCGGCGTTGCGGCTGGTACACGCCGTTCCGGGCATTGAAGGCTGGCCAGCGATCGACCGGCGGTTTGAGGAGGAAATGCGCCAGGAAGCGCGGCGGCAGCTCACCGAAATGCAAGCGTTGGCCGTCGTCCAGGCTCCTTTGTGCATCGCCGTCGGAGGCGTGGCCGATGCTGTGCGGGAGGAGGCGCGCCGACACCGTTCGGACCTGTTGGTGATCGGGCGCGGCATTCTCCACGAACCTCTGGGCCGGCTACGAACGCATGCTTATGCGATCATCCGGCACGCGCCGTGCCCGGTATTGAGCGTGTAACCGCGCTCTTTACAGGTTGTGTTTCTTGAGCTTGTAGCGGTGCGCATCCCGGCCGATGCGCGGGGCGCGCGCTGCCCGGGATTGATTGGCTCCTGCTGCTTCCATCGCCTGAATGACGAGCAGCCGCTCCTGCTCTTCGAGCGTGCCGACTTCCTGCGACAGCGCCGCCGAAGGAGCATCGCCAGCTTCAGCCGATTGAGCCGGGGACTACAGGTAGGCTGGCAAATCCGCGAGAGTCATTGCCCCCCGATGGCCATCATGCAGGCGTGACCGATGACGTTCTCGAGTTCGCGCACGTTCCGGTCCCGAGCCGACTCACGGGCCTTGAAACGTACTCCTTCGGACCGCCAGAGTTCCTCGGTCGGGTCCCGTGAGGCCCTGCCGGGTGCAAGCGGTGGTGAGCATGCTCTGAATGGTTAGGCTTCTGACGCCCTACCTCATGGTCGTCGTTGTGTCCGGGTTACCCCGAGTCAAATTCACGTCCACGTGCACGTGCTGGCCGTGGTCGACGACGATCCGCTGGATCCAAGCTGAGTTGTGATTCTTCGCTTGTACCCAAAGCGAGTACCGGCCTGCCCGGACTTCCTCGATCTTGTAGTAGCCCTTTGCATCTGACGACTTGCGCCAGATGGCGCCGCTCATCACGTTGCGGGCTTCTACTGAAGCGCCCGCCACCGGTCCGTTTTGATCCGTGATGAACCCTTCGATAGAGCCGTTCTCGAACTGCATTGCCAACGGAATCGAACCTATCAGCAAAAGAATGAACGCCAAAATTACGAACTTCAACCATCGCGGCATAAATCCCTCTCCGTTAGCGCTTTCGCGCGAGTTCCGGCTCCAGTATTACCGTCTTCACAAGTGGTCCGGTTTGCCGGCGACGCAACTCCAGCAGTCGTTGCACTTCGTTGTCGGTCACTTGCCGGAAGTCGCCATACCACTCACCCACCGCGCGGAAAGGCTCGGGCGTGGCGAGACACACACAATCGCCGCCAACCCTCCTAAGATGCTGGCAAGCCTTGGCGGACGCGATTGGCACTGCGACGATTACTGCGGCCGGGCGAAAACTGTTCACATAACCAAGCGCGGCTGACATGGTCGAGCCGGTCGCCAAACCGTCATCCACCAGAATTACAGTCCAGCCGCGTAGGTCGGGCGCCGGACGGCCATTCCGGTAGAGCTTCTCGCGTCGATCCACTTCGTCCATTTCCTTGATTACCACGGCGTCCACTTGTGCGTTCGGGATGCCGAGGCCTTGGATTAGCTCTTCGTCGAGTATGCGGATCCTCCCGCCGGCGATAGCGCCCATGGCTAGTTCCGGTTGCCACGGCACGCCCAATTTACGAACCACCACGACGTCCAGCGGCGCTTTCAAAGCAGTCGCGACCGCGAATCCAACTACAACGCCACCACGCGGCAAGCCGAGCACAATGGTGTTGTCGGGCAGGTCCCGAGTGGCGAGTTCCGCGCCCAGCAAGCGGCCTGCCTCGAAGCGATCACCAAATGGAAGTTGAACCATGGTAAGCCTCCTTCCGTTGCAATCCCGCTTTGTCATTGAGCACGCGACCGGCCATAATCGGACCCCATGCCCACAAGGATGGCCTCCAATCTGCTGGTGTTCTTATGGATTCTTTGCTGGAGATTGGGAGGCGCCTTATGAGAGTACGCGAGGCGATGACGAAGAACGTGGCCTATTGTCGTCCGGAAACAAACCTGGCGGCGGTAAGCGAACTCCTGTGGAAGAACAACTGCGGGGCGCTTCCGGTGGTGAGCGAGAGCGGAAAGCTAACCGGCGTCATTACCGATCGTGACATTTGCATCGCGCTGGGTACCCGAAACGTGCGGGCGTCAGAAGTGACGGCTGCCGAAGTCATCTCCAAGCGAGTGCGGACGTGTGCACCGGATGACGAGCTGCATGCGGCGTTCAAGACCATGCGCGAGGAAAAGCTTCGGCGCTTGCCGGTGGTCGGCAGCGACGGTGCGTTACAAGGAATCCTGTGCTTCAGCGACATTGCCGTGAGCGCGCAGCACGGCGACGGGACGAGCTGGCCAGCGATTTCCTATGAAGACGTTGTAAACACCTACCGCGCCATTTGCAGGCGCTCCCCTCGGCCCGCGGAACACAAGACGGCAGCATGAGCACAACGGAGTACCCCAGGGGGCGCTCTTTGCGCACGGCAGCGTGAGCAGCCGTCACGGTCCGCCGAACCGAGTGGTCACAATCCCGAGTTTTTGCGATTCGGCGACCGCCGGAATCCGAACGCCTTCGCGCAACGCAAATCGTTTTTCCAGGGCTTTGAGTTTTTCCGTGATTCCGGTGTACTCCAACTCCGACATCGGCAGCATCGCTGTGCCCACAAAGCCTTGGCGGCGCATCTCGATGGCCTTGTTCGCAACGTGATCGCGCACGGTATTCCAGAACGGTTGCGCAAAGGCATCGATTGGCTCCGTCAGCTTGCCGTTGTGCACGCAGAATCCGGCGCAGCTCACCACGGGAGGCCCATCGAAGTAGCTGATGCCCGTGTTCAACGTCACCGGCATCAGCGGCATCTGGTGCGAACCGCGCATGCCGCCGGCCACGAAATGGCCGATCGCGTAAGGAGCGAGTACTTCGCCAGTGGCTGGGAAATTCATCTGCACGCGCACCAGCATGACGGGATCGTCCTTGCCGGTGTACTTTCCGGCGATATTGTGCAAGCGCGAAGTCGCGACGGCCACCGCCTGTTCGCCGCTCGCGCGGGACCAAACCGATTCCACCACGTAGCGCTCCGGGTCGCGAAGCAGCGCGGCGATGTCGTAAAGCTCCTCCGGCGCGTTCAGCTCGATGACCCGATCGCCCGAGGTGTTGTTCACGTCCATGATTACGAAGCGGAACCCCTTGGACATTCCCGGCGAGAGAATCAGGCCGGGCGTGTTCATCACGTCGGCGAACGCCAGATACAGCGGCAGGTTATAGGCGCCTGGATCGGTCTTATCGGCGGCAAAGAACAGGAACGGTTCAGTGGGGCGTTCCTCGAATTCCATCTCCGCCACGGCCGGACCCATGCCTCTCACGTTCCCGGAAAAGGAGTCTTTCAGCAGATCCTGGCCCGCTCCGTACAATCCCTCTTGCCGCGCCACGCTGGTTCCGGCTATGAACGCATCCCAGGCCAGTTTGTGAATCTGCTCGTCGCCTTCGCCGCGGGTGTGGGTCATAACAATCGCGATATCGTCGCCCGTATGGCTGATGTAGCGATCGAGGATGAGTCCCTTCCCTCGCTCACGAACATGGGCCTCCACCGTCTCCTGCAGCCGCTTTGACGGAGCCACGTGGCCGCCAATGGAACCGATATCGGCTTTGATCACGCTCAGAGTCATCTTCATACGGATACCCCCTGTTTCGATAAGCAACCACAGGTCCATCCAAGGGCGGGCACCGCTTGTAGAGCGCCTCGCACTCCGCCTCCCGTCCTCGCACGATCCGCTGGCCGGCGAGAACGCCTCGTTGCGACGTGATCACCGTCGACTGCCGCTCGTCGTGGCCTCCGTCGTAATACAGCACGACCCAATCGTGGGTCCTCTCGAATTGATGTGCCCGCGCCGTGTTCGAGTAGAGCGCGGTGTAACTGCGGTCACCGCGATGCGTGTGCAGGACCGGGAGCCATGCCTGCCGGGTTGGATTGAAGCGGCGCGGCGCAATCGTATGCAGCTTCCCCCCGGCCGCTTTCTCGCGATACTCGCGATCTACATCGAGCAGTTCTTCCACGGAAGGCTCATCGAGAGGCGCCATCGAACTTCGCTGTGGCACACGCCCAAGGCGCGTTGCCAGTGTGTCGATGATGCCGGCCACTTTCTTCTTTCCGATTCCGGCGACGTCCCTGAGGCGCCCATCGTGCGCGGCGGCCTCCAGATCCGCGAGAGTCTCGATCCCGAAATCGTATTGAAGGCGCTCGGCTAGGACAGGACCGATTCCCGGCACCGACTCCAGCAACGCCGCCGGATCGACTTCGCCACGCAGCCGGTCGAGCATCGGCAGACGGCCCGTGGTCACCAAATTCCGCACCGCGGCGCACAGCCGCTCGCCGATGCCAGCCACGGAACGCAGGGCATCGTCACCTCCTTCCAGCCAGATGTCAGCCACCGGCTTCGGCAAACGGCTGACGTTCTGCGCTGCCCGGCGGTAGGCCTGAACGCGAAATGGATTCGCCCCCTGCACCTCGAGCAGGTCGGCAACCTCCTCCAAACGGCGTGCGATCTCGACGTTTTGCATATGGCCTTTCCTAGCAGCCTGTGGCAGAAGTCAGGCAGGCGAAACCGCCTGCCCCACCGGCTTCGCAAACCGTTGATCTGCCGTGGTGGCGCAGGCGGTTTCGCCTGCGTTTCCGGAAGCGTGAGACTTCTACCACGGGCTGCTAGACTCCGGACGGAAATGTTTCGGCGACCTCTCCGGCTCCCCACGCACCGGTGCGTTCGAGCGGTTCGACGGCTCGGGTTTGATCGAAGTGCAGAATCGCGTCGAACTGAGAAGACAGGTGCGCCATAAAGTAGTGGCTCACACGCTCCGACTCCGGCAGATAGATCACGCCAATGGCGCGCTCAAGCAAAGGCTGCCGCAATCCATCGGCGGCGGGGCCGCCATCGCGCAAATTGAGCAGAAACCGCGGTATGCCCGCTTCATGGAACAAGGCTTCGTAACTGCCCGGGAGGGCGGGCCGCACTCGCTTTCGCTCCGCCGGTCCGCCCCAATTCGAGGCGGCCGTCACGGTTCCGGAGTACGTGCTGAACCCGATCAATACCGCGTCACGTCCGTACCGCTCTCGAACGAGCTGGCCGACGTTCACCTCGCCCGCTCTCTTCATTTCGGTGGCGCTCGCGTCGCCGAGGTGCGAATTGTGAGCCCACAACACCAGCTTGGGAACCTCGCGTTGCCCCTGGAGGTGAGCCATCAGTCCGTTCAGCGTTTCCGCCATGTGGTGGTCCCGCAGGTTCCAGGAAGTCACTCGACCGCGAAACATGGACCGGTAATACTCCTCGGCGTTCCGGACCACGCGCGCGTTCTGTTCGGCGTAGAAATAGTCATCGGCTGCAATGCGCCCGTCTCGCCTGGCATACGCCGCGGCGCTCCGCCGCAACTCGATGAGCTGGTTCACCACCTCGGTTTCGCAGGTATGGCTCAGACCAAGGCCTGCCGCATAGCCGTACGATTGTGGATCCTCGCCGAAGTGCTCGAAGCAGGAGTAGCGGTAGCGCGCCCGTCCGGCGCCTTCCGGATCCACCTTGTCGAGATAATTCAACACTGCTTCCATGGAAGCGTGCAGGCTGTAGAGGTCCAACCCGTAGAACCCGGCCTTGACTTGGCCGGATCCAAGCGAATCGTTATGAGCGCGCAGCCAGCCGACGAAATCGAGTACATCGGCATTGCGCCACATCCACGCGGGAAATCGCTCAAATCCCGAGAGGGCGTCGACCGCATCGGTGTCGCCGGATTCCGCGCGGACATACCGGTTTACACGGTGGGCATCCGGCCAATCGGCTTCCACTGCAACTCCGGTAAACCCTTTCTCGCGGATCAGCCGCTTGGTCAGTTCAGCGCGTTGACGATAGAATTCGTGCGTTCCGTGAGAAGCTTCGCCGAGCAGAACCAGCCGGGCATTGCCGATCAGCGTCATTACCGGGTCGTAGTCCTCTGGGGATCCAACCAGCGGGTGCGCGGCATCCTGGACCAGGTCCATCAAGATGGGATCAGTTGTTTCGATCATAGCTGTGCTCCTTGCTTTAAAGGCGAACTGAGCAACTGTCGCGCCAAATGTGGACTGTCCAATGTCCCGGCTTCTTGCGGATTTCGCCCAATCAGATCCGGGCTTGGGGCATTTGACCCAGGCCAAGACTACTGATGGCATCCCGTGTATTGGCCCGTGAATTGCCTCAAGGAGAAAAGGAGGCTGACACAAAATGAATCCCGTCCGTCCGCATTTACTTGGGCTCGTATTTGGAGTCTTCTTGGCGCTGTGGCATACCCTCTGGGCCTTGCTGGTCTGGGTTGGCGGCGCGCAGTGGGTCATTGATTTTGTCTTTCGGCTGCACATGATCACACCGCCTTATCAGATCGCAGGCTTCAGCCTCGGCACGGCGGCGGCCCTCGTCCTGGTAACGGCCTGCATCGGTTACGGCTTCGGCTTCCTGATCGGAGTCATCTGGAATCGCTGCGTTCCGCGCCCTGCAAACAATGCCTGAATTGAAGCCGGAAACGGTCGAGCGGTACCTCAGATCCCTTCTCGGAAACCAAGTGACCGTGATCCGTTTGGCTCCATTGGGAGATTACCTTGAAGACGCGGCCATCAAAGGCTACGGATACGGAACTCCTGTACGGGTCGATTACCAAACGGCCGATGACCGACGCCTGAGCGCGGTGCTCCACACCTTGAGCCCGGGACCATTTGGGCACGAACACATGGCGGATCGAGCCCAAAACCTGCTTTGGTCACATCAAGCCTTCAATCGTCTCCCCGGCCACGTTCGGTCCCTGGATGTGGGTGCGTTCCATCCTGACGGGGACCTGGTTTCTTTGGGCAACGTTGAGGAATTCTGTTTGTTGACAGAGTATGCCGCAGGTGAGAGTTATGCGAAGGACCTGGAGCGGATCCGCGACACTGGTGCGCACACGGAACTCGACTTAGCCCGTGCCGACGCGCTATGCGACTACCTGGTTGGGATCCACAGCTTGCACGGGAACGATCCGGGTCTGTACGCGCGGCGAATCCGCGAATTGGTGGGGCACGGCGAGTGCATTATGGGCCTGACGGACGGCTACCCGCAACATCCGCTGATCACGGCGCGTGTGCTCGAAGAGATCGAGCATCAGTGCGTGAGCTGGCGATGGCGATTGAGAGACTCTTCGCACCGGCTGCGGCAGGTCCACGGAGATTTTCATCCGTGGAACATTTTGTTCAGCTCCGGCACGAATTTGCGGCTTCTGGACCGTTCCCGCGGAGAGTATGGGGATCCCGCGGACGATGTGACGTGTCTGACGTTGAACTACCTGTTTTTCTCCTTGCAGCGGAGCGGACGGCTGGAAGGAAGTCTGCAAACGTTGTTTCTGCGCTTTTGGGAACGTTATCTGGAAAAGAGCGGGGATCGTGAAATGTTGCGAGTGGTGGCGCCTTTCTGTGCGTTTCGAGGTCTGGTGATGGCCAGTCCCCTGTGGTACCCCGCGTTGTCGGATACAGTACGTCAAAGGCTCCTTACCTTCATCCTGACAGTCCTGGAGAAGGAGAGCTTCGATCCCACTGAGGTCAATGCTTATTGTGGCAGCGCTTAAGATCAAGAACGCCTTCGCGGTATGGATCACCGGTCTGCCCGCTTCCGGCAAGTCCACGGTCGCGGCCGCCTTGATAAGGCAACTGGCCGATCGAGGAGTGGATGCGGCCGTCCTCGAATCCGACGTTCTACGACAAGTTTTCACCCACGAACCTAGTTACGAGGACGAGGAAAGAGACGCCTTCTATCGCCAAATGGTCTACGTGGGCGTTCTGCTCACTCAACACGGCGTGCCGGTGATCTTCGACGCGACGGCGAACCGGCGCGCATACCGGGACCGAGCGCGCCAGCAGATTCCCCGATTCGTTGAGGTGTACGTCGACAGTCCTCTCGCGATTTGCATCGCCAGGGACCCAAAGGGAATCTACCGCAAAGCCCGCGAGGGCGCATCACGCTCGGTGCCTGGACTTCAGGCCGCCTACGAGCCTCCCGAATCCCCCGACTTGATCGTCAATGGAGCCCAGGAGACGCCTGAAGCCGCGGCCGAGCGAGTGGCCGCCAAGCTCGTCGAGAAGGGGTACATCCAGAGACCGTAAGCGGACAGGTCTCGCGGAGCGAAGATCGCAGTCTAATGTGGGGACATCGACCACAACGCGCGTTGAAGACTCGGTTATCGTGACACGTACCTCTAATGCTGCGTCGCGTCCGTGAGGAGATCGGGTGTAGGCAGCATCAACCGAATGCCAGCCGTATCGGCTTCATTCGGATCGAAGAACGCGTGAGTTCGGTCGAGGATAAAGCGCGCCCGGTCCAGTTCCGCGAAATCGACTGCCGCCGTATACCGCTGCGCGAAATCCATCGTGCGCACGAGCGCCCCAGTGATTCCGTTCTGCGATAGCGCCTTCAAAGCCATCAGATAGTTGTTGCGGTATACGGTCGGCACGATGATTCGGCTCTCGCCGGCAGCGACCAGTTCCGCGTTCATCATGATGCGGGCGGCGCGACCGTTGCCATCCGCGAACGGGTGCACCTCAGTGACAAGGAACATCACGAAGATGGCACGATGGAGCGGGCTTGTAAGACCTCGGCAGATCTCAAAACCTTTGGCGAGAGTGCCTTCCACCAGTTCAGGCGCGACAAATGAGGTCGAGCCGGCCCGGTTTGGATCGGCCTTAAATCGGCCCGGCTCCTGGTCCGGGCGTCCTTCCATGATTCGCGCATGGCGCCTTTTCAGAAGGGTTGCCAGTTCGTCGAAGTTTCGGGGAAGGAGGGACATTTCGTGCCGATCACAGACTACCTTCCAAGTGCCCAGAACGTCATGAGCATCTTCGGGGCGAGCTTTGGGGATATAGCCGTTGAAGACAATATCGGCAGCCTCATCGACTGCGAACTCGGTCCCTTCGATAAAGTTTGAGAAATAGGCTTCGAAGAACGGAAGGGCGAGGCCATCGGTGGGGCGCGCGAGGCGCGTCACAGGCGCGCTTCCAGCCAGCTCCGTAAAGAGACGCTGAAATAGATCGAGCCGCTGCGGATCGTAGGGCAGACCGGCGGCGCGAGCGATGGCAACGGGCGATTCCAGTGGCGTGTCGCGAGTACCGAGCAACGTACCGATTAAGGTGTCGAGGCGCTGAAACTCATCCGTCAAGCGCAGCAGGCCGGCAATTTCCCGAGCATCGTCGCGAAAGCGCTGAAGCGCGGGTTCGCCGCCGCGCCGGAGCATTT
>JBGPHB010000020.1:0-13895 GCA_041484155.1 Bryobacteraceae bacterium | reverse complement strand
CCAGGCTCGAAAGATTCGAGATCCCGTTGCACGTTCTGCAAGAGGATCGGATGAGTGAGGATTTGCCGTTCGGCTCGCGCGGCGGCATGGCGATTCACTACGACTTCCCGGTCGACGGCGAGTACCTCGTCCGGGTTCGCCTGCAACGCCAGTATCAGGACTACCTCAAGGGCATGGGCTGGCCGCAGAAACTCGATATTCGCCTCGACGGCAAGCTGCTCAAGCGATTCACCGTCGGAGGCCAAGGTAAGGGCAGACCGGCCGCATCCAGTTACGCCGGCGACGGTGAGCCGGGCTTTGCCGGCGATCCCGAATGGGAAACCTACATGCAGCTTACCGGCGACGCCGGACTGGAGGTTCGGGTTCCCGTTCAGGCGGGTTCGCGCGTCGTCGGCGTTTCGTTCGTCAGGGAACTGTGGGAGCCCGAAGGCCTCCCGCAACCGCAGCAACTGGGCCGCGTGATCGCGAATGACCAGGTGTACATGGGGTATGCCAACGTAGGATCGGTTCAAGTCGGCGGGCCCTATCAGACGCAAGGGCCCGCGAAGAATACGGCCACCCGCCGCGCGATTTTCGTCTGCCAACCCAAGGTTTCTTCGGAAGAGCGTGCGTGCGCCACGACGATTCTTTCCAAAATGGCCCGCCTCGCTTATCGTAGGCCGGTGAAGAAAACCGATACCGACACCTTGCTCGAGTTTTTCGACAAAGGCAAGCAGGACGGCGGAAGCTTTGATACCGGAGTTCAATTCGCCCTGGAACGCATGCTGGTCGACCCGGATTTCCTGCTGCGCGTCTATCGGGATCGCGGCAAGGCTGACGCGTATCCGCTCACGGACCAGGAGCTGGCCTCGCGCGTGTCGTTCTTCCTGTGGAGCAGCATTCCCGACGATCGCCTGCTGACGCTGGCCGAGCGCGGTGAGCTCACCCGGCCCGCCACTCTCGAAAAGGAAGTCCGGCGCATGCTGGCGGACCCGCGCGCCACCGACGCGCTGGTGAACGATTTCGCAGCCCAGTGGTTGAATCTGCGCCGCGTCCAGGAAGTGGTGGTGGATCCGACGAAGTATCCCAACTATGACGAGAGTCTGCTGCAAGGGTTCCAGCAGGAAACCGAGATGTTTGTGGCCAGCACGCTACGCGAGGATCGCAGTGTGGCCGATTTGTTGAATGCGGACTATACGTTCGTCAACGAAAGACTCGCCCGGCATTATGGGATTCCGGGAATCTACGGCAGCCGCTTCCGGCGCGTGACCCTCCTCAATCACGATGAACGTGGCGGCTTACTGGCGCAGGGAGCGCTGCTCGCGACCACATCCTACCCC
Source organism: Bryobacteraceae bacterium (assembly GCA_041484155.1). Taxonomy (GTDB): domain Bacteria; phylum Acidobacteriota; class Terriglobia; order Bryobacterales; family Bryobacteraceae; genus Palsa-187. The sequence continues at coordinate 12,576 of JBGPHB010000020.1, read as the reverse complement.
GACCGCACCTCGCCGGTGCTTCGCGGCAAATGGCTGTTGAACAACATCTTCGGATTGCCGATCCCGCCTCCTCCCGCCGGAGTGAACACGACTCTGGATACCAAACCCGGCGCCCCGCCCGCGTCGATCCGCGACCGGCTTGCCCAGCACCGCACGAGTCCCACGTGTAACTCTTGCCATGCGGTGATCGACCCGCTAGGATTCACGCTGGAGAATTTCGACGTGGTCGGCGGCTGGCGGACGAAGGACGAATCCGGCAAGCCCGTCGACGCGAGCGCCACCACGGCCTTCGGAGCGAAGGTCGAGGGTCTAAAAGGATTGCGCGCATTGCTGCTCGATCAGCCTAATCAGTTCCCCCACACCGTCACCGAAAAGCTTATGGCCTACGCCCTCGGGCGGCCGGTCGAGTATTACGATCAACCGGCGGTGCGCAAAATCGTCCGCGACGCAGCCGCGCGTGACTACCGCTGGTCGTCGATCGTCGTGGGAATCGTGCAGAGCCCGGCGTTCCTGATGCGGACACCACATACGGCAGCGAACTGAACGGTGCGCCTGAACGCTCGTTCCAGACTGTTCATCACGCGCTACAATACGGAACTACTGAAAAGGAACTTGCATGGCTAGCAAACCGAGAAAGCAGGCGAAGGCAAAACCGAAGCCCGACCGCGTGGAATACGTTCTCGGGAAGGGGACCTCGCGCCTGTTGGAGGCGCGTGTCAACCGCAAAGAGATTCACCTTTACGTAAACGGCCCCGCGATGCTCATCGGCTCGGCTCGCATGCTGACCTCGCTCGACATCGTCGGCGGAGCCACCTATCAGGGATGGAAGAAGCTCGCTGCCTCACTCACTTGTACCTCGTATTGCGGCCACAACGGCACGACTAAAATACCCTTAAACGTCACCACTTCTCGCATCGGCACGCACTTGGAATTTTCCGCCGGCCCTATGTCGATGTACCAGTCCACCATAGTCCTCAAGCCGCGCAAGGCCGTGACGATGAAACAGGCGATTGACGAGGCCTTCGGCAATCCGCGCCGCGGCTACTCGCTGGTGATCGTGCCAGAACCGGCGACCGGTCACGCCGAACACGATGCCTCGATCTTCGAAGCGCATCCCGCCGCGGAGCACCCTCATGGCCATTGACATTCGCAAGAACGCCGCGACCATGCCGGCGCCCGAATTCGAGAACTTCCTCAAAGCCTGCGTTCTGCTCAAGGCCAAGATCGTGCCAGGCACGGATTTCAGCGTCTATGATCAATGGGTCGCGATCCACGGCTCGATCATGGGCGTGAAGACGCCTAGCTCCACCATGTTCGTGAACCTGGGTCATCAGAACATCGGCTTTCTCGCCTGGCACCGCGAGTACATACGCCGTTTGGAGCTTGCTTTGCAAAGTGTGGTTCCCGGCGTGACCATCCCCTACTGGCCCTGGCAACTGACACCCGAGCCGTCCGTGCTGTTCTCGAACGCGCGAATCCACCCGATCTTCTTCTCTTCTTCCGGCCTCAACGATGTCGGCGGCTTGTTCGCGGGCGGCGGTCCGGCAACTCCGCCATCCTGGTGGCCGGCCGGCTTCAAGTGGCGGGTTCACCCGGCGCTCCAGGTAGGCGGCTCGCCAATTCTCCGCCGCGGTAGTCCGGCCGACACCTGGCCACCTTTGCTAGCCACACTGACGGGTATAGAGAACATTAGTTCTGCTCCGCCGGGTTTGAACGTCTATTGGCCGTTTTGGTCGCAGATCGAGGCCGGAGCCAGAACTCACAACACCGGACACAACATCGTCGGCGGCTACATGGCTAACCCGGTCTTCTCGCCCAACGACCCGCTATTCTGGCTGCATCACGCCGAAGTCGATCGCATTTGGTCGCGCTGGCAGGCCAAACGCGTTGCCGCCGGAGCAACACTCTTGTCGATCTATCCGGCACCGTCGGAAATCTCACCCGTCAACGGGCAGTTACCTCCCAACGGGCACAAGCGCGACGATCTGATGTGGCCGTGGGTCGGAACAGCACCGGGTTACTCGGTGAATTCGTCCGCCGCCATACAAGCGATGCTACCCGATTTCTCAGCCGGCCCTCTGCGAAGGATTCGCGACACGTTCGACGCCACGAACATGGGCGCCGGGCTCGGCGGTTATCAATACGCTTGACGTAAGGCCAGGCGTACACGGCCGGGTCCCAAATTGTGATCGCAGGTCCGCCTCAGTATAGTTCGCGGCGGCCAAACAGGAGTACAATCATTTCCAATCGTGGCGTTGCCAGTCGGTACCCGTATCGGATCGTTTGAGATCCTTGCGCCCATCGGCGCAGGGGGCATGGGTGAGGTGTATCGGGCGCGTGACACCAGGCTGAAACGGGATGTCGCCCTCAAGGTATTGCCGGACGCCTTCGCCCGCGATCGTGAGCGCATGGTCCGGTTCCAGCGCGAGGCCGAGGTGCTGGCGGCGCTGAATCATCCTAACATCGCCGCGATTTATGGGGTCGAAGACCGCGCGCTGGTGATGGAGCTGGTGGAAGGTGACGCCCCCAAAGGACCGATGCCGTTTGACGCGGCTTGGCGCGTCGCCTCTCAAATCGCTGTGGCGCTCGAATACGCCCACGACAAAGGCATCGTTCACCGGGATCTGAAGCCCGCAAATGTGAAGGTCACCCGCGCCGGCATCGTGAAGTTGCTGGACTTTGGTTTGGCCAAGGTCTTCACCGAACCGGCAGCGCGATCCCCCAACCTTGAGAACTCATCGACGCTGACCCTGGACACTACGCGAGAGGGCGTGATTCTGGGAACAGCGGCGTATATGGCGCCGGAGCAGGCCAGGCATGACGACGTCGACCGGCGGGCGGACATTTGGGCCTTCGGCGTGATGCTTTACGAACTGCTGACGGGAGAGCGGTTGTTCAAGGGGAAAGACCCGACCGATACCTTGCTGCAAGTGCTGACGAAGCAGCCGGACTTCCAGCGAGCGCCCGCGCAGGCGCGGCGGCTGTTGCGGGACTGTTTGGAGAAAGATCCCACGCGAAGGCTTCGGGACATTGGGGATGCGAAACGGCTGCTGGGGGAAGATACGAAAGCCGCCCCATCCAGGTCACGGCTCGGACTCGCTGGGTGGCTCGCCGCGGGAGTGTTGCTCCTGGTTTCGGCGGGCGTCAGTCTGATTCACTTGCGCGAGCGGCCGGCGGAACCGCAGCTCGCGCAATTCAGCGTGGACCTGGGACCCGACGCCATCGCCGGACCGCTGACGACTGTGGCCATCTCTCCTGACGGCAGGCGGATCGCGTTCCCCACCAAGAAGGGCCTCGCCACGCGCACCCTCGATCAAGCCAACGCCACGGCGCTGCCTGGTACCGCGGGCGCGGAGGATCCTTTCTTTTCTCCTGACGGCCAGTGGCTCGCGTTTTTCGCTGAGGGCAAGCTGAAGAAAGTCGACGTGCAGGGCGGCGCGCTCGTGACTTTGTGCGATAGTCCCCGTGACCGCGGAGGTAGTTGGGGCGACGACGACGGCATCGTCTTTCAGGCCAGTCCAAGCATCAATGCCCCACTCCTCCGTGTTTCCGGGCAAGGCGGAGCGCTGAAGCCCGTAACCAAACTCGAGCCGGGAGACGTCACGCATCGGTGGCCGCAAGTTTTACCCGGCTCGGCGGCAGTGTTGTTTACCAATGCGACTCAACCGGCAAACTACGACACTGCGAATCTCGATGTGCAATCGCTGAAGTCGGGACAGCGAAAGACCGTGCTGCACGGCGGATACTACGGGCGATATTTGGCCACGGCGAACGGAGGCTATTTGACTTACATTCGTGAAGGCACTCTGTTTGGCGTGCCTTTTAATGCGGAACGGCTGGAGGCGCGAGGAACGCCGGCGCCGCTGATCGAAAGCGTAGCTAGCGAGCCGGGCGCGGGAAGCGCGCAGTTCGATATCTCGCAGACTGGGGTCCTGGTCTATAGGAGTGGCAATAGCGGCAAAGGACAAACCATCGCATGGCTGGACAGCACAGGCCGGACCACGCTACTAATGACCAAGCCGGCTCTTCTCAGGCCGCGGTTCTCTCCCGACGGAAAGCGATTGGCATATCATCGGCCTGGAAACAAGGCCCGTGATATTTGGGTGTACGACCTCGAGCGCGACACCCATACCCAGCTCACCTTCACTTCAACTGCGACCACACACATGTCCTGGATGCCGGACGGGAAGCACCTGGTCTATGGTTCCGGCTCTCCGCCTTACGCCTTGTGGTGGATTCGCGCGGATGGATCGGGAGAACCTCAGTCGCTCCTGGAGGCTAAGAATCCTTTGTGGCCGCAGTCAGTCGCTCCGGACGGCCGGCGGGTTGCCTTCGTGGAGTCGACCAGCGATATTTTCACACTGCCGCTGGACTTGGGCGACCCGGAGCATCCGAAACCCGGAAAGCCGGAACCGTTGTTGGCCACGCCGGCGGTAGAGCGGGAGGCGGCGTTTTCGCCCGACGGCCGCTGGTTGGCGTACCAGTCCGACGAATCCGGGCGGCCCGAAGTCTTCGTGCGGCCGTTTCCAGGCCCGGGCGGCAAATGGCGAATTTCGACTGACGGCGGAGCGTTCCCCGTGTGGTCGCGCAACCGGCCCGAGCTGCTGTTCGTGGGCGTCGGCAACCGGATTATGGCGTCCGAGTACACTTCCCAGGACGCCAGTTTTCATGTGGGGAAGTCACGCGTGTGGTCGCCAGTGACTCTCATGAGCTCGACCGCGTTTTCTCCTTTCGATCTGCACCCGGACGGCAAGCGTGCGGTGGTGTTGCTGAAACCTGAGGAAGAAGCCTCCGCAGGCAACCTCCACGCGACTTTCCTTCTCAATTTCGCCGCCGAGTTGCGGCGGCGAGTGACAGCGGGGAAGTAAAGCTACTCTTGCCGCAGAGCCTTGGTTGGATCCACCCGGCTCGCCCAGCGAGCCGGTAGAAAACTGGCGAACAACGCGGCCACGACCAGGACGGAAACCATCGTGGCGAACGTCAATGGTTCCGTCTGCCGCACTCCGGCTACCGCCCGTTCCATGACACGCCCCGCCGCCCAGGCCGCCGTGATGCCCGCGCCAACTCCAACCAGAATCATTGCAAGGCTCTGCCGGAGCACCAGCAAGATGACGTCGCCGGAGGAGGCGCCGAGCGCCATCCGCACTCCAATTTCCGGCACGCGCTGGCTGGTCAGGTATGCCAGCACACCATAGATGCCGATACACGCGAGCAGCAAAGCCAAACCTGCGAATATGCCGAACAGCAAGAGAAGGAAGCGTTGCCGTGCGAGCGAGCGGCTCGCGAGCTGCTCCAGGGTCCAAACGTCATACAGCGTTTGATCGCTACTCGCTCCGCGCAGTTCCCGCCGCAGCGGTTCGACCATGCTTAACGGCGGGAGGTTGGTCCGGACAGCCAACGACATCACCGAGGAAAAGAAATGCATCAAAGGGCCCGGCACCTGGGCAAAAGGATAATAGATCTGATCGCGCACTTGCGCTTGATCGTCGCCCGCCAGCCCCCAGTGCCGCACATGGCCGACGACACCAACCACCCGCACCGGGCCTGAGCCTGAACCCATCGCCGAGATCCAGAGGTGCTTGCCGACCGCGTTCTCTCCGGGGAACGCGTGTTGGGCCAGAACTTCGTCGATCACCACCACAAGTTCGTTGCCCATTCGATCCTGTTCATCGAAGAATCGGCCCTGGCGCAGCGGGACTCCCATGACTTTGAGATAGTCCGGCGTAGTACTCGTTGCCAAAGCGATCGGCACTTGGTTCGGTGGCGGCGCGGCCGGGCTGGTCCAGTAGCCAAGTGCGTTCTCGCCTTCCCGCATGGGGATGATGTCGCATAGCACCGCGGCCTGCACTCCCGGCACGCGGCGTGCGCGATCCAGGAAATCCTGCCACGCGGCACGAGTCTGCGCGGGATTCTCCAGCGCGCTGGGCGAAATCGCCACTCGTGCAGCCAGCACATTCCGGAGGTTCACGCCTGGATCGAGCGAGGACAGCCGCAGGAGCGTGCGGCTGAGCATCCCGGCAGTGACCAACAGCACCACCGCCAGGGCGATCTCGGAGATGACAAAGGCACTGTGCAGATGGCGCGAGCTTCGTACCACGCTGCGGCCACCGGCACGGAGCGCTTGCTCCAGGTCGCGCGCGGGAGCCCGCAGCGCCGGCGCCAACCCAAAAAGGAGGCCGCTTGCGAGCGACGCGGCGAGGGTGAACAGCAGCACCTGCCAATCGAGCTGGACCTCCGCGGCGCGCGGCAAACTGCCCGGCCAGAACGACACAAACGGGCGAACACCGATCGCGGCAAGCAAGACACCAAGCACGCCTCCGGAAATCGCCAGCACCGCGCTTTCCGTCAGACACTGGCGCACCAGGCGGCTCCGGCCTGCCCCGAGCGCCACGCGCATCGCAAGTTCGCGTTCGCGCGATACCGCGCGCGCCAGTAGCAGGCTGGCCACATTCACGCACCCGATCAGCAGCACCAGACTGACCGCACCGAGCAGCAGCCATAGCGTAGACCGGACATCCCGGACCAACTCCTGGCGCAGCGGTTGCGCCAGGAATCCGCGGCCCGCGTTGGATTTCGGATATTGCTCGGCCAGATGGCGGCCGATCAGCCCCAGTTCGGTCTGCGCCTCGGCTAGCGTCACACCTGCCCGGAGCCGCGCCAGAACGTGAATGAAACGCGCTTCACGATTCTGCATTCTCCGTTCCGTGTTTTGACCGAGCGGAGTAAACACATCCGCTTCGCCCGACAATTGGAAACCCACTGGTGCGATGCCGACGACGGTATAGGTCTTTCCGTCAACCACAAGCGGCGTGCCGATCGCCCCTGCGCTTCCGCCGAAGCGTCTCTGCCACAGACTGTGGCTGATGATGGTCACCGGCGCGCCTCCGGGCCGGTTCTCTTCGGGCAGGAAGCCGCGTCCTTGTAGGAGCGAAACGCCCAGGACGGAAAACAGTTCGGATGAGATCTGGCGGCCGGCAACGTACTCGGCTTCTCCGCGCTGGCTGATCGTACCTCCGCCGTAGGTCCAGGCCGCCATCGGCGCCAGCAATTGACTCTCGCGCTGACAATCTAGAAAGTCAAGGTAGGCGAACCCCCACTGCTCTCCGTACTTTTCCGTTCGTTCATGCAGCGTAAACAGCCGGTTGGGTTCCGGATAAGACAGCGGCTTTAGCAGAACACTGTTGATCACTGTGAACATGACGGTCGTTGCCCCGATACCGAGGGCAAGGGTGCACAGGGCGACGATCGCAAACCCGGGTTTCTGCCGCAGAGTGCGAAGCGCATAGTTCGCGTCCTGGAACAGGTCCTCCAGCCAGCGAGTGCCACGGGCATCCCGGCACTGCTCTTTCACTTGCTCCGGGCCGCCGAGAGCAAGCCTGGCTTCTCGTCGCGCTTCGCCGGGGTCGTGGCCGCGCGCGATCAGATCGGCCGTGTGTTGTTCCAGGTGGAAGCGTAGTTCCTTGTCGAGCAGCTCTTCCATCTGCCCTCGGCGCCACAGGCGATGCCACCAGGTCATTCCGCGCCTCCCTCGGACAGCCTGAGAATGAGCCCGACGGCTTCCGTCAACCGCTGCCAGCTCGCGGCTTCCGTTTCGAGCTGCGCCCGCCCTTTCCGGGTCAGGCGATAGAATTTGGCATCGCGCCCGGTCTCGGTCTCCTTCCAGTCCGCCGCCAGCAGGCCGCGGTTTTCAAGGCGATGCAGGGCCGGATAGAGCGAGCCTTGCGGAACCTGCACCACATCGCGCGACACCTGTTGAAGCCGTTGCGCGATCGCGTATCCGTGAACCGGTCCCAACTCGGCCACTTTCAAGATCAACAGGTCCAGCGTCCCTTGGGGGAGATCCGATTTCACCGTCATGAGCTATACCTCGCACTCCTACATATTAGCCCGGCATGTGTAGAAGTGCAAGGTATTTGTTAGGGCTGATCTCAGAAGTACAGTTTTGCGCCCAATTGTATGATGCGCGGATCCCGCGCCGCCGTGATCTGTCCGTACGTGGCGCCCAGCCGCGTGGCCGAGAGGCTCGACCAATTCGCGTGATTGAAGATGTTGAAAAACTCGCCCCGGAACTGGAGGTAGCGGCTCTCGGTGAAATGGAAGTTCTTAAAGAAGGACATGTCCCAGTTCTGATACCCCGGCCCGCGGATCGTATTGCGGCCCGCATTGCCGGGACGCACCACTCCCGTCGGTACATTAGCGAAGCAGGAAGTATTGAACCACTGCGCGAACGTATGCGGCGCATTCGCGTTCGGATCGCAAATCTGGTCGGCGCGCGTGCCGGCCGCGCTGGAGCCGAGAATTCCCAGCCCGCCTGGATCGAGCCCCACGGTAGCGTCGGATTCGTTGAAGGGCAGTCCCCCGGCGACCGAAATAATGCCCGAGAACTGCCACCCGGCGAGCGTGTACTTGACCAGACCGGACCGCGATTTCAGCCACGGCAATTCATAGTTCCAGTTGACGCTGAAGACCTGGGTGCGGTCGTACGGCGATAGCCCGTAATCGCCGTGACGATTGTAGAAGTTCATGGGCGCCGCGACATCCGTGCCGGCGTCGGTCAACAGTTTTGACCAGGTGTAATTCACGCCCAGGAAACCGGTGGAGGAGAAGCGCTTCTGCATGGAAACTTGCAGAGAATTGTACTTCGAGTTGAACCACGTCTCGATCGTGTTGATCGCGTTATACCCGCGAAACGGCCGAAGCTGATTGAGCTTCGGATCGGTGGTGCGGTTGAAGGGCGTATTCGCGTCCGTGAGTCCGGCGGCCACTCCGGCGCCACCTCGTTGATGTCCGCCTGGCCAATCAGATTCGTGCCCTTGGAACCGACGTAGCCGACGGCCAGGATGTATTTCGCTGGAAGCTCGCGCTGGATGTCGAAGCTGAATTGCTGGACATACGGCGCCTTCCACGGAATTCCGATGGCGGCGAGCGGAGGAGGAGCCGCGGAGACCGCCACCGTCCCGCCTCCCACATTCTGGAAGGTCGTATTGTTGATCGTGATGGTTTGCACCGACGACGGATTGGTGGTGACCGGACTCTCATAGACGTTAGAGACCTGCGGGGAATCGTAGGCGAAGCCGTAGCCGGCGCGTATCGCGGTCTTGCCGTTTCCAAACGGATCCCACGAGAAACCGAAGCGCGGGGCAAAGTTGCCGTTGTTCTCATTGGTAGCTTTGCTGCCATATGGCGAGTCCTTGTTCGCGACGATCAGGCCGTTCAGCGGGTCGCCGGCGCCTGATACAAGATTCCCGTTGGCGTCGATCTTCGGCGCCTTGGCCGGATCGAATTTGGAGGAATCGAAGTTGTTCAGGAATCCACTCCCATCGGTGGCCTGGCGAAACAGAGAGTACCGCACACCGACGTTCAGCGTCAGGTTACGACGGACCCGGAAGTCGTCCTGCACATACAACTCCGTCTGATTCACTTTGATGTCGGGAGTGATATCGCGTGCCGTCTGCGTAAAGCTCGAAACTGTACCCATGAGAAAATTCGCCCAGGCCTGCTGCGTAGTGGATGCGGTGGCCGACCGTGGGGTGGTGGCGAATGCGAACGAACCCACATTGTTGGTCGCCTGATTCTCGGTCTTGTTGTAATGTACGATGGTGACGCCGGCCTTGATGGTGTGCTTCCCGGCGATCTTGGTCAGGTTGTCGAACCAGTTGTGGTTGCGATTGTAATCCAGGTATGGACCAAACCCGGTTAAATTCGAAATGGTGCTGCTGAAGGTTAAGGACGGAATCCGGCCCAGAGTCACCGGGAATGGCAGGCTGGCCTTGACGTCGGGCGAATTCACGGACGCATCCAGACCGGTGGGTCTGCTTATGATCGCGCCGTAAGAGTACGCGTAACCCGCTTCGTTGATGATGCTCGGCGTCAGGTTTCCCGTGACACGCATCATGAACCCTTTGCCCGGCGAATCGGTCGAGGTGTCGGAAACACCGGGAAGAGCGGCGCCGGTGAACAACCCGCGCGGCTCCACCGTCGGAATCGAGTCTTTGATAAACCGGCCGAACACCGACCATCTTTCGTTAAACACGTGGTCGATCCGGTACAGTTCCTGGCGGGCGTTGAAAACGTTCAGCAATGCCAGATTGATCAGGTGGTTGGAGTTCCCATCCGGAACCTTGGACCAGATGTCTTTAATGTAGGCCGCGGCCACCGGGTTGATGCTGGTAATCTGGCTGGCGGTTTGCGTGCACGTCCCGCTGGAATTGGAAGCTACGCAGACCGGCACGGAGAAAATTCCGTTCTTCTCGTCGGCCGTGGGTGCCGTGCCTTGCGCCGTCGCATAGGTGATGACGCGACGGAACTCCTGCGAGAAGAAGAAAAACGTCTTGTTCTTGCCGTTGTAGACCTTGGGAATCAGCACCGGTCCGCCGGCCGTATAGCCGAAGTTGTTATACCGCAGCGGCGGTACTTTGGCGGTGCCATCGGTGCCGAGATTCACTTTGTTCGCATTGTTGAAGAAGTTATTGGCCGCCAATTTGTCGTTGCGGAAGAACTCGTAGAGGTCCCCATGAAAACCGTTGCTTCCACTCTTGGTGATCACGTTGACCATGCCGCCTGCATTGCGTCCGAACTCGGCGCTGTACTGTCCCCGCAGCACACGAAACTCCTCGATGGCGTCCACGCTGGGGTAGTTCAGGAGCGTGAGGTTCGCTCCCCGGTCTACGTTATCCGCGCCGTCCACGGTCCAGTTGTTCTGGCTGGTGCGCCCGCCATTGATCGCGAACGAGACCTGATTGGATTGGCCGTTCAGCGGGTTGGATACGCCCACGTAGATCTGGTTGCCCGTGCCGGTATAAGTAACCCCCGGCATCAAGCTGACGAGTTGCTCGTAATTCCGGGCGTTCAACGCAAGCTCGCGCACCTGGTGCCCTGAGATCAGCCCCTGCGCCGTGGAAGATTGCAGTTCTACCTGGGCGGGGTTCGCTTCCACCGTGACCTCCTGTTGCACGTCGCCTACTTCGAGGCTGAAGTTGATGGTCAGCTTGTCGTTGACGTTCAACTCGATCTGGCCCTTGATCGACCTCTTGAATCCCTTTGCCCCGATCGCGACCGAATAGTGGCCGATCGGCAGCAATGGGGCGCTGTACTCTCCGCCGCTGTCCGTCGTGGTTGCACGCACAACGGCGTTGCGATCCGTGTTGGTGAAGCTGACCGTCGCTTTAGGCACAGCGGCTCCAGTCGCGTCTAGCACGCTACCCACAATAGAGCCGGTGATTTCCTGTGCCAAGGAACTTCCGGCGAAGACCACGAGCAGAATATAACCGAGGCACTTCATAAAAACCCCCTAAGGTCAAAAAGCGCGCCAGAGTCACGACAATGCGCGCTTTGAGCCAATTGTACAAGCGTGAGCTTGTAGCCGCAACGAGCCAGGCCCCGGCCGTGAGAAGCTGCAAGGAATTGTCCTCTTTTGTCCTCTCAACCCGCTCCCTTACGGTCGCGGTTCGGTAAGCGGCTGATTGCGCAGAGTGCCGATACCGAACCGCGACAGTAATGGAGCGGGCCGAACGAATTCCTTACATCGCTGATTCTACCGCGTGGTATGATCAACCAAAGTTCCGACGGCTATGGGCGCCTTGTTGTTCAGATCCGCGTACGTGGTTTTTCTGGCCGCAACCTCGGTTCCGGTCTCCGCGCAATGGCTGAAGTACCCCACTGCTGGGACTCCGCGCACGGCAGAGGGGAAACCCGACCTCTCGGCCCCGGCGCCAAAAACACCGGATGGCAAGCCGGACCTCGCTGGAATCTGGGAGGCCGACGACTCGCGGCATTTCTTTGACCTGACCGCCGACTCTAAGCAAGAGGTTCCCTTTCAGCCCTGGGCCAGAGCCCTCTCCCAGCAGCGTCAGGACAATCTGCATAAGGATGACCCACTGGCGCTTTGCATGCCGCCAGGTGTGCCGCGGATCAACACCATTGCCCCATTCAAGATCATCCAGACCCCACCCGTAGTCATTGTGCTCTACGAAACCACTTCCACTTCCGCCTTCCGCCAGATCTTCACTGACGGACGGCCACTTCCTAAAGATCCACAGCCCACCTGGCTGGGTTACTCGGTCGGCACGTGGGAAGGCGGCGCGTTAAAGGTAGACTCGGTCGGCTTCAACGACCGGGATTGGCTGGACACGCTGATCGGTCATCCCCAGACCGACGCGCTGCACGTCATCGAACGCTTTCGGCGCATCGATTTCGGACACATGGAAATCGCCGTCACCATTGACGATCCCAAGGCGTACACCGCGCCTTGGACCGGGCGGTTTACGGTGCACCTGCTGCCGGACACGGAAATACTGGAAATGATCTGTGAAAATCAGCGCGGCATCGAGCACATGGTGGGCAAGTAGTTCTATTTGAACCTGGGCCACAGCCGTTCGGCGTTGCCGCGATCGAGCGCGTGCTGAACATCAGCGGGCAACTTCAAGCCCGGGATCTGCTCCACGGTGGTTTCGATCGGCTCAATCGGGAAGTCGGTGCCAAACAGGTATTGCGTCACCGGAGCGAAACTGCGCAGCGCGGCAATGGGCATCGGATAGGTCGCGTGTGCGCACTCGAAGTACAGACGTTTGAGTTCGT
>JBGPHB010000019.1:0-13910 GCA_041484155.1 Bryobacteraceae bacterium | reverse complement strand
GTTTTCGTACACGGTGAGCGAGTCGAGCAGGTGATAGCTCTGGAACACGAAGCCGAAGTACCGCTTGTACAACTCGTCGCGGTCCTTCTTCTTCAGTTTGTGAATAGGATGATCGGCCAGATAGTACTCGCCGGTCCAAGCGCTGTCATGCATTCCTATCAGATGGAGGAGCGTTGATTTACCCGCACCGGAGGGGCCCATGATCGAGACGAACTCGCCCTCCTTGATCTCGATGTTGACGCGGCGAAGCACGAACGTCTTGGTAGGACCGTGCTCGAAGTATTTTTCGATGTTGCGCAGAGTGATCATAGGAGAGCGAACCCGGAACCTTAGAATATCACCCGTAGCTGCCCGCTCCGTAACCGTCGCGGTTCGGTGGGCGCTTTACCGAACCGCGACGGTCACGGAGCGGGTTGACGTACCAACTGCACCGGGACCGGTCGCGATTCAACGCCCCGCAGGTTAACCGCCAGCAGGTATTCGCCCGGTTCCAGATTTGGCGGAAGCATGGCGTTGATCTGTTTCAGTGCGCGCTCATCCGGATCGGAAACGTAGGTCGCGGGCAAATCGGCTCCGTCCAGCCGCAGTGAGACATCGGCGCTCAATGTACCGTCGGGCAAGCCAGCGACCCAAGCGGACACGCAGCTCTCCACGCCAGTGCGAACTCGACTGGGCTCGAACGTCTTCCCGTCGGCGACTCCAACGATCTCCAAACTGTTGGAAATGGGACCGCTCGCAGCCCGGCGATCGTTACGGGATAAATCCATCGGGATTCGCAGCGGATTGCTCCAAGCCCCGCTCCTCAGGCTGACGCGCACGTCGTGCCAGCCGCGGGACAGACCCAAAGGCAGTTTGCAGTTGGATTGCCAGCCCACTCCGCCGATATTGCGGACACCTACCGGGCGGCAAGCGTAGGGACCGACCTGCAAAAAAACGTTGTCGCAGTCCAGCCCGGTTTCCGGACTACTGAACCAGGCAGTGAAATAGTCGTCTCGATCGCTGGCGAAATTATGGTCGCGGCTCCACGTGTTTTCGACACACAGTAACGCGGGCCCAACTCCCGCACGCTCGACCTGCGGCCATTTCCGGTAGCCGACTGCGTGCGCGCGATAATCGTCTACACTTCTCAACTCGACGCCCACGAATCCCGCGGTGCGGCAGAAAGCCAGCAGACAAGCTGTGTTGGGACCGACCCAGTTGTCGAACTGCCCCGCCAGCTCGGTACCTTCGTAGAATTCCATGGAAGGCACGGCATTGGAGGGCGGATCGTCGGTAACCAGCGACTCGATGCAGGCCAAATCCGTCGTCAGTTCGCAGACCCTCTCCAGAGCGAGTAACGGATGTTTCACGTGGTAAAGCACGCCGAAGAAGAGAACGATGTCAAAATATCCGACGTCTCGCGGCGACAGCCGGCAAATGTCCGCCACATGATACTCGACTTTGGAATTCAGCAGCTTCTTGGCTTGAAAGAACGTTTCCTGCCTGGAGGAGTCGACGGCGAGCACGGTCGCGCCCCGGCGCTCCATCTCGAAGCTGTACCAGCCGTCCCAGGCGCCGATGTCGAGCACCCGCTTCCCGGTAAGGTCTTGCGGGATCGGGTACTGCGCGAGCCGGGCGCGCATTTGTTCGACCGTCTGAATTCCGGGGATGATGCTGCCGTCCGGCAGCTCTATGCTGTGGTACCAGCCCAGCTCGCCGAGCTCGCCAACCAGCTTCTGAATTCCCTCGGTCGTCTCTTGGTTCCTGGCTCTTTGCATCCTTGCAAAATTATACTGGGGAGAGGTCATGCAACGCCTTTTCGCATTCGTCTTCGCTATGTCACTTGCCACCGCCGCTGTTCCCGATCTTGCCGAGTTGAACCGCATGATCGCCCGCTACGCGCCCGCCGAGCTGCGTGTCGATACCTCGCAGCTCTCAGCCGGCGATCGGCAAGCGCTGCCGAAAATCCTTGAAGCCGCCCGGGTGCTCGACGATCTTTTTCTCACCCAACTGTGGGGCGGCAACGCGGCGTTACGCGGCCGCTTGGTGAAAGATACGTCGCCATTGGGCAAGGCCCGGCTGCATTACTTCGATCTGAACAAGGGGCCTTGGTCGGACCTCGACGATCATCAGGCGTTTCTGCCAGGGGCGCCGCCGAAGAAACTTCCCGGCGCCAATTTCTACCCCGAGGACATGACGAAGGCGGAGTTTGAAGCCTGGGCCGGGGAACCGGCGCGCGGATTCTTCACGGTCATCCGGCGCGGCGCGGACAAGACTTTGCACGCTGTTCCGTACAGCCAGGCTTACGAGCATGATTTGCAACGGGCGGCAAACCTGCTTGAAGAAGCCGCGACTTTGACGCCCAATCCGTCGCTGCAAGAATTCCTGCGGCTGCGGGCGAAAGCGTTTCTTTCGAACGACTACTATGCGAGCGATGTCGCCTGGATGAAACTAGACGCGCCGATCGACGTCACCATTGGTCCCTACGAAACCTACAACGATGAGTTGTTCGGCTACAAGGCGGCGTTTGAAGCGTACGTGACCTTGCGCGACGAGCGGGAGACGGCCAAACTCAAGGCGTTCGCGGATCACATCCAGGAAATCGAGAACAATCTTCCTGAGGATGCGAAGTACCGCAATCCCAAGCTGGGCGCACTCGCGCCGATTCGCGTGGTGAATGAAATCCTGGCTACCGGCGACGGCGCGCACGGTGTTCGCACGGCCGCCTTCAATCTGCCCAACGACGAGCGGATCGTGCAACAAATGGGATCGAAGCGCGTGATGCTGAAGAACGTGCAGGAGGCGAAATTCTCGAAGATTCTCCAGCCAATTGCTGCCCGAGTTCTATCCCCCTCCGAGCAGCGCGACCTGAGCTTCGATTCGTTTTTCACCCATATCCTGGCTCACGAGATGACGCATGGCATCGGTCCGCAACAGAACGTGCGGCAGTCGCTCAAGGAATTGCACTCGGCGATCGAAGAGGCCAAGGCGGACGTAACCGGGCTGTTCATGCTCCAGTATTTCTTCGACCATAAGATTGTACCCGCCGCCGAACGGCCTCTCTACGCTACGTTCCTCGCGTCGGCCTTCCGCACGCTGCGGTTCGGCGTGCATGAAGCGCATGGCAAGGGCATGGCCCTGCAGTTCAACTACCTGACCGACAAGGGCGCGTTCGTCGCGCGGCCCGACGGAACGTTCGCCGTGGACTTTTCGAAGATCAAAGCGGCCGTGCGCGACCTGGTGCACGACCTGTTGACGATCGAAGCGACGGGGGATTACGCTCGTGCGAAAAAGATGCTCGATGAACTGGGAGTACTGCGGCCTCCGATGGCGATGGCGCTTGAAAAGCTCAGAGACATCCCCACCGACATCGAGCCCGTGCGCTAACAGTCTGCAAAAGGGGACTGGCTCGAATTTCGCCGTTTTTGCGAAATTCGTGCCTGTACCCTTTTGCCCCGTTCGAAGACGACAAGCTGAAGCATGTCCTACGAAAGTTCGCGATCGAGCCAGCCCAGGTACGCTTCCGAGCCATCGACGATGGGCAGCGCGATGACCTCCGGGACATCGTAGGAGTGGATCTTTGCGATCTCGGCTCGGAGCGCGGTGAACAAGTCTCTGCGGGACTTGATGATCAGGACCAGCTCGGTGCTGTTTTCAATTTTTCCTTTCCAGCGATACACGCTGCGCGCGCCGGGCAGGATGTTCACACAGGCGGCCAAGCGCTGCTCCACTAGGCGGCGAGCGATGCGCTCGGCCTGTTCCTCGGAATCGCATGCAGTTAGTACGACGATTTTGTCCGTCATTCGAGGAACCAGAATATCTCAAACCGCTCACTCACGTTCTCGGCTCGGTGTCTTCTTGCCGAGCCGCGACGGTTAGTTAGAAGCCGCGAAAAATTCGTTCAACCCGCTCCCTCACGGTCGCGGTTCGGTGTCGGCACTTTGCGCAATCAGCCACTTACCGAACCGCGACCATGAGGGAGCGGGCTGAGGAAACAATTTTTCACAGCTTCTTACGGAGCGGTTTCTGGGTTCGGCACCGATGAGAGGGCATACAGTAACGACTGAACGAGCTGCGGCGGGCCGGTGAACAGATTCACCGGAGACCGGCGGTAGCCCAACATCTCTCGGTAAATATAGTCCGCTAGATTGGAGTTGATCCCCCATCCGGCCAAGTATTGCAGCCGCAGGTTTCGGTCCCGGTTGATCTCAGCGCCCTGCAGCCAGGGCGCCAGGTCGGAGCTCTGGCCGGCATACGTCGAGAGCAAATCAATCGACGAGCCCACGCCAATTTCGCGGAGCGATTGTGCCACGGCCGCATAATCCGGACGTTCCAGGCGCCGCCGCACTTCGTCCAGGTCGATCTTCAGCGGTTCCGCCTGCCCCATGAAAACCATGTCATAACCTGCTCCATCTCTGGTGTTGGCCCAGATGGTCCCGTAGGGGAAAGCGTCGAAAAACGTGGCCAGCTCGCTCTTCACCGTTTTTACGTCGCTCTCATACAGGGGCACGTACAGGGTGAACATGCCGCCCGGATTCAAGTGCCGCTTCACCGCCTCGAAATATTCTTTCGAATACAGAGCGGCAGTGCCTTTAACAAACACATCCAGCGGATCGGAGGCGATGATGTCGAATTTTTCCCGAGTCGTCAGGACATAGTGCCGTGCGTCGTCGTAGACCATTCGCGTGAGCGGGTTGTGCAGTACGTTGTAATTCTGCTCGGCGAAGTAGCGCGTGGAGGTTGGCGGAACGACAGGCTCAATTTCGCAGATGGTGATGCTTCGGATTCCGGGATAGGTTGTGAATGTGCCGGCGGAGACTCCGGCGCCGAATCCGATGCCCAGCACCGACTGCGGATTCGGGTGGAGCAGCGCGGGCAGGTGCCCAACCATCCGCTGAAGTTTCATGTCGTACGGCTCAGTGGTCGCCTCCACATGGCCGTTAACGTCGACCTCGACGGCTCCGTCACTCGCCAGCGAAATGGCGACCGAAGAATTTCTTCCCTCGACGGTGTAAAGGATGGTCGCGGCGGAGGTTGTCATATGGCGTCCGTAGGCGATCAGATCGCCGGGCACCGCGTGCAGTCGCCAAGCGAGCACACCCGCGGCCAGCATGGAGACAGCCAGGATAGCCGCGACCGTTTTCGAGCGGAGCGGCAGCAGAACAAGCAGTGCACTCACGGCTGACAACACCAGAAGCACACGCTGCGATTGCTGCGTACCGATCCAGGGAATCAGGATCAAACTGATGCCGAGAGCGCCCACGATGCCCCCGAAAGTATTGGCCGCATAGATGCCGCCCACCAGGCGTCTGGAATCCTCACCGGGCGCCGCCGCCGCGGCCAACGCGAGCGGGAAACTCGCACCCCACAGGATGGCCGGCGGCAGGATCGCCAGCAGGCATCGGAACAGGTCATGCCGGAGCGTATACCAAGGGGTGGTGGCGGTCAGCGCGGGCCAATAGGGCAGCGATTCGGCGATCATGTAGGCCGTCCAGGCGACGCCAAACGTGAGCAGCACCTGGCACCAGCCCAACGCCGACCGCGGTCGCACCCATCTCAACAGCCACGACCCGCCGGCGCTGCCGAGCGCCAGTCCGACCAGGAACACCGCCAGGATGATCGAGAAGACGTACACGGTCGCGCCCATCATCATGCCCATCAGCCGTGTCCAGATCACCTCGGCGCCCAACGCGCACGCGCCGGAGAGCCCGATGGTGACGTAGATTGTCCAGTTGCCCGCGACGCTCCCGGCGCGTGCTTCGGCGCCGCTCGCGCGCCGCGCCAGCCCGAAGCTGATCAGGGCCACCACCACGTTGATCGCCGCGGCGACATAGGTGGCCGTGGCCACGTCATGGACTCGCAACAAATAGAAACCTGCGAGCAGACAGCCGGCGACAGCCCCGACCGTGTTGGCGCCGTATAAGAATCCCAACTGGCGAGGAGATTCGATCCACCCGGCGATGGCCGGCAGCGATGCCCCCATGAGGATCGTCGGCGGCAGCAAACACACCGCGGCGATCAGCCCGCGCAGCAGCATCCCTGGCAGCCCGTGCTCGGCCCCGGTTACATAAATCCGGTCGATGGAAGGCATTCCGAACAGCACGAGGATCCCGCATACGGCGATCCCCAGTTCCAGGAAGGCGTAAACCCGCAACGGATTCTGCCGTGCGGAGCGAAGACGTGGCAGTCCAATGCTGCCGATGCACAAGCCACCCATGAAGGTTGCCAGTAACACTCCGAGCGACACCGCCGTCGAGCCGATGGCCAGCTGGAGCAGTTGATACCACACGATCTCGTAAATCAGCGCGGAGCAGCCGCTGCCGGCGAACAGGATCAGCAGCAAGATCATTTGGGGGTGATAAAGCGAATCCGGACGGGCTTCGTCGACTTCATGACCTTGCACGTGAGTTGCAGGGATTCCGCGGACGAGATTACCCGCGTAATATTCTTTTCCGTGTCGATTCCGGCAAGCACCAGGACTTGCGGGGAGGGAACGAAAAAGTCCAGGACGCGAAGCATTTCAAGACCGTTATGGAACAAGACCACTAGCTCTTCGTTCTCCTTGAGCGCCGTCTGCATGGCTTGGACTTGCTTGAGAATGGTAACGCCGACGGTCTCGGTCGGGCCTGCCGCCGCCGGTTTGTCGCTAGACAGCGTTTCAGAGATCTTTGAGAGCTCCGGAGGCCGCAGCGAATCGAGGATGGCCTCTTTCGCAATCTGCTTGGTGATCTCGCCCAGCCCCATCAGGCTGATGCTAACACGTGGGGCAGCCAGTCTTGGCGGCGAGCCGGCTTTCGAGCCGGCTTTTTTCACACACAAGCAGAGCCGCAGAGCCGAACAATAGAATGCAAGGCATGGACTACTAGATGCCGAAATCTTCGCGGGCTGTGAAAAACTAACCGTGTACACTTCCGACCATAACCCCGCCCTGACGGGCGGGGCTTTGCGGGTTTGCGCCCATTAGTCAATCACGCCGGAAAGCCCCGCCCGTTAGGGCGGGGTACCTTGCGCGGCAAGCCGGATCTAGTGCAATGGTGACAAGAAAAGCCGGCCTGGAGGCCGGCTCGCCGCCATGACTGGTTGCCCCACGTTTCACTCCTTGGCTAAAGGGCCGGCGCCCTTCCAGGCGTCGAATCCACCTGTGAGATTGGCGATCTCGCGGAATCCCGCGCGGCGCAGGATGCTGGTGGCGATAGAGCTGCGATACCCGCCCTTGCAATGCACCACTAGAAGCTTCGCATGATCCAACTCTCCGGTTCGGGCAGCCAACTGCCCTAGCGGAATCCGAACGGAGTTCTCCATCGCGCCTGTTTCCACTTCCCCGGGTTCCCGGACGTCGAGTACCGCGATGTGGTCCTTTTCCTGTTCCAGCAGTTCCGCGAACTCCTGGACCGTGATCTGTGGGATGTAATCCAGTTCGTAGCCGCCCTGAATCCAGCCCGCGATTCCGTCTTCCAGGTATGCGTGGACGTTCTCGATGCCGACGCGGGCCAGGCGCAACTGGGACTCCCGCAGGTGATCCGGGTCCTCTCCGACCAGGATGATGCGCTTGTCCAGGCCCAGGATCCGAGCGGCCCAGGACGCGTATTGCCCCGAGAGAGCGATATGCATGGAGCCGGGAACGTGCGCCACGGCGAACTGCATCGCCGGACGCGTATCGAGGACGATCGCGCCCTCCGATTGCAGGCGGAAGACTTCGGGCGCCCGTATCGGCACAGGCGGCGGAAGCTGGTCCAGCGCAGCGGCGCCTTGCCGGTTCAGCTCCACTTCGCGGCCGAAGTATTCGGGCCGAGGCGGGAGGCTGTCAGTGAGAAGATGGATGAACTCGTCGCAGGTGCGCGCCTGAAGAGCGTAATTCATGCGGCGCTCCTTCCCGATCGTGGACGAACGCTCGGTTCCCATCTGCCGCCCGCACAGAGACCCGGCTCCATGCGCCGGGAAGATCTCCGTTTCATCGGGAAGTTTCAGGAGCTTCTCATGCAGGCTCTTATAGAGCATCGCGGCGAGCTCCTGCGGTGTGTGGTCCCCGGAAAGATCCGGGCGGCCGACATCTCCGACAAACAGCGTGTCGCCGGTAAACACGGCCCGTGGGTGGGGACTTCCGGCGAGGTCTGTCATCGCGATACAGACGCTTTCGACCGTGTGGCCGGGAGTCAGCATGAAATCGAACCGGCATTTCCCGAACTGAATGGAGTCGCCGTCTTTGACCGCCGTATGCGGGAACGACGCGCCGGAGCCCGCTCCGAGATAGATGCGCGCACCGGTGCGCTCTGCAAGCTCATGATGGCCGGAAACGAAGTCGGCGTGCAGGTGGGTTTCGATAATGTGCTCGATCTTCAGGCCCTTTTGCCTGGCGGCGTCTATGTAGATGTCGACGTCGCGCTGGGGGTCAATCACGGCTGCAACCCCATCTGAGGCGACCAGATAGGAAGCGTGCGCCAGGCACCCGAGAAAGAACTGTTCCACTAGAACCGGTTCCATGAACTCTTCCTTAAGGGTAAACTATTAGGATGTCGCTACGAATTAACGAAGAAGCTCCCAATTTCACAGCCGAAACGACGCAAGGCGTCATCGACTTTCACCAATGGATCGGCGACGGTTGGGCGATCCTGTTCTCCCACCCGAAGGACTTTACACCCGTGTGCACAACCGAGCTCGGCTACATGGCCGGCCTTCAGCCCGAATTTGCCAAGCGCAACACTAAAGTGATCGGCCTCAGTGTCGACCCTGTGAGCAGCCACGGGAAATGGGCCGCGGACATCCAGGAGACCCAGGGACATAAGGTCAACTACCCGATGATCGGGGACCCGGAGCTGAAGATCGCCAAGCTCTATGACATGCTCCCGGCAGACGCCGGGACCACTTCGGATGGCCGTACCGCGGCGAACAACGCTACCGTGCGTACGGTGTTCATCGTGGGTCCGGACAAGAAGATCAAGCTGATGTTGAGCTATCCCATGAGCACGGGCCGTAACTTCGACGAAGTGCTGCGCGTTCTGGATTCGATGCAGCTCACGGCCAAGCACAAGGTCGCGACGCCCGTGAATTGGAAGAATGGCGACGACGTGATCATCCTCCCGGCGGTAACGGAGGAAGAAGCGAAGCAGAAGTACCCGGGCGGCTGGAAGTCGCCGAAGCCGTATCTCCGGATCGTCCCTCAACCGAAGTAGAGCCGGACAAAGCGCCGACCACGTGGTTTACCGAGGAGTAAGATCACTCGGAATTGCCAGTCGCTAGTGGTCTGCGGCGCGGCTTTGCCAGTCCGAAGCACAAAGTTTGAAAACGGGGCAAAAGGGTACAGGCACGAATTTCGCAACGACGGCGAAATTCGAGCCAGTCCCCTTTTGCGCAAACTCGTGCGCGCCACGACGGCCTAACGGCGCCAATATCCACCGTAGTAGCGATGGCCGTAGTAGCGGGGCGCGACCCAGCGTGCGCCGGCGTACGGCGGTCGAGCCCAATAGCCGGCGCGCCAAGAGTAGCGCGCACCGTCCGGATACCAGAAGCCGTCAACCCACGCATATCCCGGACGAGCGTAAGACGGCGCATAGTAGGCGACTGGCGGAGGCGGGGGCGCTGCATAGTAACCATACCCATATGCAGGGCCTCCGATATTCACTCCAACCGAAAAGTGCCCCGCGAACAGCGAGCTTCCCGCCAGCAACAGGATCGCGACCAACTTCGTTTTCATATTACATCCTCCTGCTCTCCTCTGATGCACGCCGCTTGCCAGGTTTCAAGTCACTGAAAAATTGGGTCAAAGGCATTCCTGAGCTGGCCGGTGTGCACCGCCGGCGGTGGTTTTCGGCCAGCCGCCTTTTGACAAAAAGTTCCCGTTATGGGAACATAGGTCGGTGAGAGTCGTCAGCGAACGGAGACTCAAGGAGTTCGCTGGAAGGTTTCCAGAAGCCGAGAGCCCGCTGCATAGTTGGGCGATCGCGATTGAGTCAGCGGACTGGAAGAACCCGGCCGAGTTGAAAGGGACGTTCGGCACGGCCGATTTCGTGGATGACAAGACCGTGTTCAACATTGGCGGAAACAAGTTTCGCTTGATCGCATATGTTCACTATCGGCGGCGGATCGTCTATGTCAAGCACGTACTCACTCACTCGGAATACGACAAAGGAGGATGGAAGTGACGACAGTGTCTAGGATTCCCAAGATGGACCGGGCACGCTACGGGAGCATGTTGGCTCAGATTGCGCCCACGGCGGTTCAGACCGAGGCGGAGAACCAGCGCCTGCTGATGGAAATTGAGAAACTTATGGCCAAGGGTGAGGACAAGCTCACGGCGGAGGAAGACGCGCTGCTCGAACTGCTCACGCAGTTGGTCGAAATCTACGAAAAGCGCGCATATTCGCGCAAGAACGTGTCTCCGGCCGAGATGGTCGCGTTCCTCCTGGAGCAACGCGGACTTAGCCCGAGCGATTTGTTGCCGGTCCTACACTCGAAGAGCCGCGTGTCCGAGATTCTTTCGGCCACGCGCGGGGTGAGCAAGGAACAAGCCAAGCAACTTGGGGAGTTCTTTCACGTATCTCCGGCGGTGTTCATTTAGTCAGCGGCAAAAGCATCTCTCGCCCGCGCCTTGGGAGTCGGGACAGGGCATGTAACCGGCTTGCACCAGCCCAGGCGGTTCGACGCGACGAAGAAACTGTGTCCATTGATCCTGCGTCTGACCCGAGAGCAGACCGCTCGCACGGATGCGTTCGCTCAGTTGAGGGCTCAGATCGACACTGGCGCCTCCCCGCGTGATGAAATACCAGGCCGCCGAGAGATGGGGACCATCGGCGTAGATGGGAGCTTGCGGGCCATCCTTCCAGAAGCAGACGTGCCGTGGGTTTTCCCTGCTGTGGATCGTGGACGGGTAAAGATCGTACACCAGCCGCGAATGGGAATCGCGGAAGACGTCTCTCGGACTTTCGCGCCCTACAGGGAATAGAGGAACCGTTAGAAACCCGCGCTGGAACTCTGAGAGGTAGGAGAAATACTGCTTCGCGGTCAATTCCGGCATCCCTGTCATGGCAATCTTCGGCGGCAGTAGTGCGACATCCAGACCGGGAGAGTGGTCAAGCTCGAGTTCGAGCCGGATGCCGACCGGATCGGTGAAACCCGGCCAGACGAGGGGCGTTACTTGAAATGACGTAATGTGCGTCAAGCTGGCGAGCCGCCGCCCATACCAGAAATTGAACACCAGCTTCGCGCTCAAGGCAGCGTATGCGAGAAACGGAATTGCGATAGCCGCCAGGCCGGCGGCTCGCCAGGCCCCGCCCAAACTTCGCCGCCACAGCCAGGCCAATATCGCCAAGCCCACCGCGCAGGCGGCAAACCTGGGCAACTCGTCCAGATCGTAGCCCTCCTTCATCGACGGAAGGAGAAAGAACAACGCCGCGATCGAAATTAGCGAGACGGAGACTAGCGATAGAAGCCGGATGATCATGCGGCACTGTTCCCTTTACGATTCTAGTTCCCTGGCGATGTGCTAAGAGTCTCCGCGTCCCCGTGATATACTCGCTCGGAGAAAGGGGATTGCTACGCAGCCTTCCGCCACAGAATCCGCTGTTTGGATTCCGGGAACCGAAGCCGAGCGTGCGGCTGCCAGAGAACAACTGGAGCGGATTCTCAGCAGCCATCTATTCCGCAACAGCAAGCGCTATCCGGTGCTGCTGCGCTACGTGACGGAATGCGCGCTGGGCGGCCGTGTCGATCATCTCAAGGAGCGGACCCTGGGCGTGGAAGTCTTCCATCGCGCGCCCGACTACGACACCAATCTCGATCCCGTAGTCCGGACCACGGCGGTCGAAATCCGCAAAAGGATTGCCCAGTATTTTCAGGAGCCGGGGCACGAATCCGAATTGAGGATCTGCGTCCCGGCTGGTTCCTATCTGCCTGAATTCCGGATGCCCCCGGAGAAGGTCGGTGACAGACTCGCCGCGGAACCAGCTCATCCGGCGCCCTCCATCCGAAAGTTCCCAGCGATTGCCGCGGTAGCTGTTTCCATCACCCTCCTGGCGGCCGTGTTTTGGGCCAAGCCGGGAACCTCGCCCAACGCCGCGCTGGATCGCTTTTGGAGCCCGGTTTGGAGTTCGCCGATGCCTGTGCTGGTGGTCATTGGAAAGGCCACGCGCGCCGAGGACACGCCCGGAGTCGCCACCAAGGCCGCGCCGTCTTCGGTGCTGGAATTGATGCGGGAAGAAGGCGTCGCATTTGCCGACGCCACAACCCTGGCGCGACTGACCGGCTTGATGATGACCAAAGGCAAGCCGTTCCACATCCGGCGCTACACCTCCGCGAAGTTCGACGACCTGCGCGATGGCCCGGTGATTCTGATCGGAGCCTTTAACAACAACTGGACGCTCAAGTTGAACGGGCAGCTTCGATTCCGGTTCGAGCGCGAGAGTCAGCGCGCCTCCTGGATCAGTGATCAAAACAATCCAGCCCAAAGGCAGTGGCTGATTAACATGGAGCTTCCCTACTCGAGCGTGAAGGAAGATTTCGCGATCATTTCCCGCGTGCTCGATCCGACCACTGGACGTCTGGTGGTGACCGCCGCTGGGCTGTCCAAGTACGGTACCGCGGCAGCCGGCGAGTTTCTCACCGACCCCCAGTATTTGAAGGAGATCACGGCCCACGCTCCCAAGGATTGGGACCGTGGAAACATCCAGATAGTGATCTCGACACGTCTGATGGGGGAGAGCTCTGGCCCACCCGAGATCGTGGCCACCAACTTCTGGTAGCGACGTATCAATACGTACTTGATACGTCCTCTTGGAAACCAGCTATCACCTTCAAAACAAGACCGTTAGACAGTGTAACCGTACCAGATCTTGAAGTTCCGGCTCGGAAGGACTAGTGTTGACCAGCCGCTCTGAAGCTGTGAAAGCCCGCTCCCTCACGGTCGCGGTTCGGTAAGTTGCTGATTACGCACAATGCCGATACCGAACCGCGACCGTAAGGAAGCGGGCTGAACGAGTTCTCATGGCTTCTCTCGGGCGGGGGAAAGGGGAAAGTCATGCAAAAATGTCTGCCGACGATTCTTGTGGTTCTGGCGCTGGCCTGTGCGGGGAGTCTTTCCGCGCAGATCACCACTGCCGACGTGGTGGGCCGGGTCACCGACGCTTCGGGTGCAGTCGTGCCCAGCGCCGCGGTCAGGCTAGTCAACCGGGATACCAACGTTGCCCGCGAAGTCACCGCCAACGAGTCCGGCGACTACGTTTTCAACCTGCTGTCGCCGGGGCGATACTCTCTGCGCGTGGAGAAGTCCGGATTCAAGGTGTACACCGTGCAGGACATCAGGTTGGCCGCGGGCGACCGAAGCCGCGTTGACGCCCCCATGGCGGTGGGAACCGCTTCCGAAACCGTGCAGGTGACCGCGGAGGCTGCGGCGATTCAGACCGATAGTTCCAGCCTGGGGACCTCGGTGACCGGCAAGCTGGTGCAGGATCTGCCGTTAAATGGCCGCAACTATATTCAACTGGCGCAGCTCGCTCCCGGTGTTACCGCCGGGCCGGCAAACGGCCTAGCGACAGGAACGCGTCCCGACGATCGCCGTCTGAACTCGTCGTTCTCAGTGAACGCGCAGGACCCTGTGGCCAACAACAACATGATCGACGGGATGGACAACAATGAACGCCTCATCGGCACCATCGGCGTGCGTCCCTCGATCGACGCCATCCAGGAGTTTAAGGTCCAGACCAACCTCTACAGCGCGGAAGTCACCCGCACTTCGGCGGGAGTGATCAACATCATGACCAAATCGGGCAACAACGCCCTCCACGGGTCCGTGTTCGAATTTCTGCGCAACGACCGGTTGGACGCCAACGGGAACTTCAATTTCACCGGCGGGACCCAGCTAGCGAAACAGAAATTCCGCCAGAACCAGTTCGGCGCGAGCCTGGGCGGACCCATCAAGAAGGACAAGACGTTCTTCTTTG